>SKGG01000016.1 GCA_007117565.1 Candidatus Izemoplasma sp.
ATTCGATAAAGTGGTTTGATCGAAGGTAGGGAGTGCGCCTTCAAAAAACAACGTTTCAATGCGTTTTTCTAACGCTTCTAAGTTGTGACCCAACAACGCACTGAGGGGAATGGCTTCAGGAAGTTCTAAACCGAGTTTGTTGTCTAAATCACTTTTATTTAAAATGACGATACGCTTTTTATCTTCGGTCATTTTAAGCAACGCTTCATCATCTTCAGTAAGAGGTTCATTTTGATTCAACACGACTAAGACAAGTTGTGCCTCTTGGACCATTTTACGGCTTTTTTCAATGCCGATTTGTTCAATGCGATCGGTGGTTTGCCGGATGCCCGCAGTATCAATTAAATGAAGCATCACCCCACCGACGGTGATGGTGCCTTCCACAATGTCACGTGTGGTGCCTTGAATCTCAGTGACGATCGCTTTATCTTCGTTCAAAAGCGCATTCAGAAGGGATGACTTACCAACATTAGGTCGCCCGATAATGGCCGTTTTGATGCCCTCTTTAATGACTTGTCCCAGTTGGGCTTTTTCGAGGAGGATACGAATTTCATGAACGAGTGCTTGTGTTTTGGGCACAATCAAGGTGTGCGTCATTTCTTCGACATCGTCGTATTCTGGATAGTCAATGTTGACTTCAATTTGAGCGATGATGTCTAAAAGTGTTTGTCTAAACGCGACAATTTTCTCATAGATTTTACCGGAGAGACCTTGATTGGCAAGGGTTAAAGACAACTCGGAGCGGGATTCAATCACATCAAGCACACTTTCGGCTTGTGTTAGATCGATGCGGCCATTCAAAAAAGCACGCTCGGTAAACTCCCCACGCCCCGCAGGTCTTGCGCCGTGTGCCAAACAGAGTTCTAAGACTTTTTGTGCGACAAAGACACCCCCGTGGGTGTTAATTTCAATCATATTTTCGGTCGTAAAGCTTTTAGGCGCACGAAACACACTCACTAAAACCTCATCAATGCGTCGGTCGCCTTCCATCACATGCCCATAGTGAATGGTGTGGGATTTAGCGTTTAAAACATCAAAGCCACTTAAGACTTTTGATGCGATCAAAAAAGCGTCTTCTCCGCTCATTCGTACGATGCTGATGGCGCCTTGGCCGAGCGCCGTTGAAATTGCCGCAATGGTATCGTTCATCATTCTTATCACCTGCTAAAATTATACCATATAAGACAACCAAAATGGGGGATTTTGGTGTATAATAAACCCTAGGTGATACGATGAAACCCATTCCCTTTAAAAAAGAATTTAGATATTATTTTGGCGCCTTTGTTTTGACCAGTGTGGTCGTGTTAATATACGGGCTTGTCCGCGTCTTAAGAGACGGTATGAGCTTTATCGAAGGTCTTGGTGATTTATGGGTCTTACCCTTTATGGTGTTGGCTCTTTTAGTCGTGTATGAAACGATGTTGAGTTTTTTAATCCGACGACAAGCACCCAAACGGAACGAAAAACAATTCAACATGCACGTCTCAAGCATCGCAAGAGTCGCCTTGCAGCTTCAACCCGAAGATTTTAAACGTTTACGCAAAGATGAGGCCTTCCAAAAAGCTCTGCTCGATATTTATCGATTGTTTAAAGATAATCCGAAAAACGTTGATGCGTTTCAACAAATTCCGAAACGTTTTAACCAAGACCCTTTTACCAAGGAAGTGGTCGAAGTCATCATTCAAGAAACACTTAGCCTGATTGACGAAGATCAAAATCCGAAACAGAAAGGATGAAGACGGTGTCTTACCGAGCGTTATACCGCACGTACCGACCCAAAGATTTTAGCGAAGTCGCGGGTCAAGAACACATCACCAAAACCTTTCAAAATGCGCTTAAAGCGGATAAACTTTCGCATGCGTATCTTTTTAGTGGTCCTCGAGGGACCGGTAAGACCTCGATTGCTAAGATCATTGCGAAAGCGGTCAACTGTGTCGAAGCCCCCACCGCCAATCCTTGTAATCAGTGCGATCATTGTCTGGGCATTGAACAAAACACCGTCCATGATGTGATTGAAATCGACGCTGCCAGCAACAATGGCGTCGACGAGATTCGTGAAATTCGCGATAAAGTGAAATATTTGCCCTCTCAGGGACGTTTTAAGGTCTATATTGTGGATGAGGTTCACATGTTATCAACAGGCGCCTTTAACGCCCTTTTAAAGACGTTAGAAGAGCCACCACAACACGTCATCTTCATTTTAGCAACCACCGAGCCACATAAAATTCCTGCGACCATCCATTCGCGCTGTCAGCGCTTTGATTTCCGCGCCATTTCGGAAGCGGAAATGCATGAACGTTTGACTGACATCATCGACAAAGAAGGCATCAACATTGATTCTCAAGCGGTGACTCTCATCACTCAGTCCGTCGATGGCGGGATGCGCGATGCGATCAGTTTACTTGATCAAGCGCACGCTTTTTCGGATGGGACCATCACTTCAGACGACGTTCACACGATTCGCGGTTCAATTGCACATGACACCATGTTAGAGATCGCGAAAGCGGTTGAAGAGGGTTCGCTTGTCGATGCCCTCAAACAAATTGAACGCTTACTTGCAAGCGGAAAAGAGAGTCATCGTTTCATCGATGATGCGATTCACTTTTATCGTGACGTCTTAATGCATCTTTACGAGGCACACGACCAACCCACACCGCTGCAACATCAAGAAACCTACGTAGACTACTTAAAAACATTGAAACCCAGTAAAGTTTTTTACTACCTAGATGTGCTTCATCAAACCAAACAAAACATGCGCTTTGGCGTGAGTGGGAAACTGTATCTTGATCTCGCACTCATGCGTATGATAGACGACCAACAAGACACGCACATCAGTGTTAAACATGATCTTAAAAGCTTGTTTGAACGCGTGGAAGCGTTAGAACAAAAAATTGTTCAAAAAGCTGAAGATAAAGCCGTTTCCCAAACGAAAAAAGAGGACCCTTTTGAGCCCTTTAAGCCATCTTTTGATGCGTCGCCCAAAGCTTCTGATGAAGCGGGAGAACCTGTGCTAGAAGCGACCTCTGAACTCGAAGAAGAAACCCCATTAAAGACTGAGGTTGTAGAAAAAGAATCACACCCCGCTGAACCCAGCAGCCTCTACCAAACCATTTATGACCGCTTTTATCACAAAACTTACGAGCCCTACGACATCCAGTTTGTTGAAGATGTCTTAAACACAGGGGACCGAGAAGCACGCATCGACATGAACAAAAGGTGGTATGATTTAGAACGCTACGCAAAAGGCAGTCAGTTAAGTGTGGCGAAGCTTATCACCGATGGGACGTTGGTCGCGACCAACGGGGCCATGGTGATTGCGACCTATGAATCCCCCGCCATCTGTAATCGGATGATGAAAGCACAAACGCATGAAAAGGTTGTTGATTTGCTGAGTGAATACTATCAACGAGACATTCGCTTTTTAGCGCTGCCCAAAACAGTCTGGGAACCCATCAGTGACGAGTTTGTCAAACAATTCAAAGTGCGTCAAGATGAAAACGAATGGATTCGTTTAACACCCATCAATCACCCTAGTTTAAAAATTGTGACGAAAACAGACGATGATTACTCCGATGTGATGAACGGGGCAGAAAAAGAAGCCCGTGATTTGTTTGGAGACGACGTTGTTAAAGTAAAGAAAGGAGAATAACATGAACCCCAATATGATGAAAAAATTGCAACAAATGCAGAAAGATATCATGAAAGCACAAAAAGAACTTGAAGCCTCTATCTTTTATGGTACCGCAGGTGGCGGCGCGGTGAATGTGGAGTTTAATGGCGGAAAAGAAATGGTCTCATTAACCATCGACCAAGAAGCGTTTGACCTCCCTGAAGACATCGACATGTTGCAAGATACGGTGGTTGCGGCTGTGAATGATTGCATGCGTAAAATTGACGATGAAACAGCCAACACCATGGGCCAGTTTCAACAAGGGATGGGCGGCCTCCTTTAATGCGCTATCCTGAAGCGCTTGAAGCTTTGATTGAACAATTTCGTCGTTATCCTGGCGTTGGGGCCAAAACGGCGGAACGCTACGCGCTACACACACTAACCACCTTCAATAGCGACGATTTAGAGCGCTTTAAAGCGGTCTTGAGTGCTCTTGAAAACGACATTCAACCCTGTCCTGTCTGCGGTTTCTTAACGACCAAAGGACACTGTCAACTCTGTGCAGATCAAGAGCGTGATCAACGAAAGATTTTGGTCGTTGAAGACGTTAAAGATGTGGTTGTGATTGAAAAGACGCACACCTATCAAGGTCTCTATCATGTGCTTGGAGGCGTCATTGCGCCATCTTCTGGTATCGGACCCGATCAACTTCATTTAAAATCACTCCTAGAGCGGTTGAAAAACGACGCTCATGAAGAAGTCATCTTGGCGACCAATCTCAATGATGCGGGCGAAATCACCGCCAAATACATTGAACGTTTACTGCAGCCAACCAACATCACCGTCAGCCGTATTGCGTATGGATTACCAGCGGGTGGCAGCATCTCATACGCCGATGAAATCACTTTGTTGAAGGCTTTAGAAGGCCGCAAGGC
>SKGG01000036.1 GCA_007117565.1 Candidatus Izemoplasma sp.
AAACGAAATGGTGTTTGATTGGCTTTATAATAATCGACCAGTTTTTTGGTCGCACGTTTAGATTTTCTGTTTTTACTGAGTGGATTATGCAGTATAATGACCATGGCTAAGCCCTCCGTTTAGTTTATTATAGCATGCCAGCTTCGTTTTAACGCAACGATAAGGAGTAATCATGAAAAGAACATTGATATTTCAAAATGTGAATGAGACCCACGCCTTTGCAAGAACGCTTGCGGCGTATGTTACCCCTGGGTTCGTGTTGTCGTTAAACGGGGATTTAGGCGCGGGGAAAACGACGTTTGTAAAAGCATTTTTTGCGGCTTTAGGTCTAAAAGATACGGTGAATTCCCCCACGTTTACGTTATATAAGGTGTATGATTACATCCCGCCTTTGATACATGTCGATGCGTATCGCATCGAAGAGGAATCGATGGCTTATGAGATGGATGAAGTGTTTGATGACGCTTCCATCACGGTGATTGAGTGGGCATCGAATGTCCCCTCATACTTACCTGAAGACCATTTAGAACTGACGCTTACATGGCTCAGTGAAGAAAAAAGACACGTGGAGGTGATCGCGCATGGCAACACCAAAGCCTTACTCCTTAAGCTTATGGATTGATACCGCGACCCCTTATTTGTTTGTGGCTTTAAGCGATGAAGGGCGTGTCATCAAGGAAGTCTATGCGAAGGGTGAAAACGATCACTCGAAAACATTGATGCTGACGATTGAAGACGTGTTACGTGAAGTAGGGGCTTCGGTAAAAGCCTTAAAAGACATCACGGTCGGCATTGGACCAGGCTCCTACACGGGCACACGTATTGGGGTGGTGGTCGCTAAAACACTGGCACATGGTTTAAAAATACCACTTTATCAAGTGTCTTCCTTAGCCTTAATGGCGTCACACTATGAGACCCCTGTGATTGCGGCGGTGGACGCTAGACGTGGGTATGTGTTTGCGGGACAGTACGATACGGTGCCTGCCGTTAACGTAAGGCACAAAGATGTCTATACCACGCTTGAAGTGTTTCAGACATCCCCGGCTTTAAAGGTCGTTTATGAAGGTAAACCAGTGATTGAGAAATGTTTAAACGTTCGCACACTCGTCGACGATCTTTATGCGTTAGCACCCACGTATCTACGCCAAACCCAAGCGGAGAATGAACATGAAGATCAGACCGCTTGAAGCACGCGACGTTGATCATATCCAGGCCCGACCAGGCCAGTATTTAGGGGCACACAGAAGTCGCTTAGAGATCGAAGAAGAAGTTTTAAAAAATGTCTTAGCTCAGTATTATATTGCTGAAGAAGGGTCTAAATTTCTAGGTTATATTGGCGTGTGGTTACACGAAGAAAGCGCTGAGATTGTGACGCTTTATGTGAACGAAGAATGTCGTCAAAAAGGTATTGGGAAAGCGCTTATAGAGGCGGTTTTTGATGTTTTAAACAACCATCATATTAAGCAATGTACCTTAGAAGTTAGTGAGCTCAATGAAGCGGCGATTAAACTGTATCAAAACGCAGGGTTTAAAACCGTAGCCAAGCGGGCTCAGTATTACCGCGATGGCAGCGATGCCTTGCTGATGTTAAAGGAGATCGATCATGCGAATTCTAGCGCTTGAGACCAGTTGCGATGAGACCAGTGCGGCCGTTGTTGAAGACGGTCTCAAGGTCTTAAGCAACATTGTTTATTCACAAATGACAACCCACGCAAAGTTTGGTGGTGTCGTGCCTGAAGTGGCCTCACGAGAACACGTCAAGAGTGTGCTTCCTGTGATT
This sequence comes from Candidatus Izemoplasma sp., assembly GCA_007117565.1. Next base: position 1,781 of record SKGG01000036.1, read on the forward strand.
GACCAAGCCTTGCTTGAGGCTGGGGTTTCAGCCAGCGACATTGATGCTGTCGCAGTGACGGAAGGGCCAGGGCTCATCGGCAGTCTCTTAGTGGGTATTAATGCTGCCAAAGCGTTCGCTTTTGCCCATCAAAAACCACTTCTTGGGGTCCATCATATTGCAGGGCACATTTATGCAAATCAAGCCAATGAACCGATGCAGTTTCCCCTATTATGTTTAGTCGTGAGTGGCGGCCATACTGAGCTCATCTTAATGCATGACCATTTTGATTTCACTTTACTTGGTGAAACACAAGACGATGCCATAGGGGAAGCGTATGATAAAGTGGCGCGGGTGATGGGGCTTGGGTATCCTGGAGGGCCACAGATTGATCGTTTAGCCCAGACCACGAATGAAACCATGCCTATGCCTAAAACGGCACTTGAAGGATTTAATTTCTCTTATAGCGGCTTAAAATCACATATGATTAACACCTTAAACACCGCGAAGATGAAAACGATTCACTTAGACCACGCCGTCTTAGCGCATAGCTTTCAAGAAGCCGCGTTACAACAATTGATCACACAAACACAAAAGGCGCTCAAAGCACATCCAGTGAAACAAGTGGTGTTGGCGGGCGGCGTCGCTGCCAATCAGCGTTTAAGAACGCTTTTAAAAGAAGCGGTTGCGCCTAAACCACTGCTTGTACCACCCTTAGATTTGTGCACAGACAACGCTGGCATGATCGGCTTAGCGGCCTATTATCAATATCAAAAAGAAGGGCTTAAGGAAGGGCTCGCACTTAACGGCTATTCGCGTCAAACATTGTTTGACCGCTACCGTTGACGCGAACCCATTCCTCGCCTATAATGAAGCATCATACTGAAGGTGATTAAATGGAAAACAGAAACTTTATTCGGACGATTATCGAAGACGATTTAGCGTCCGGAAAACACACACATATTCACACACGATTCCCCCCCGAGCCCAATGGCTTTTTGCATTTGTGTCACGCGAGAGCCATCATCATGAACTACACGCTGGCGAAAGATTACGGGGGCAGCTTTAACTTACGTTTTGATGACACCAACCCAATTAAAGAAGACACCTTATTTATTGAAGCGATTCAAAAGGATATCGCTTGGTTAGGGTGCCCTTGGGATGGTCTTTATTATGCGAGTAATTATTTTGAAGCGATGTATGAGCGCGCTCACGTCTTAATTGACAAAGGCTTAGCGTATGTCTGTGATTTAAGCGCAGAGGAGATTAAAAACACCCGTGGTGATTTAAAAACCCCTGGGGTGAACTCACCTTACCGTGAGCGTTCAATCAAAGAAAATAAAGCGTTGTTTGAAGCGATGCGAGCAGGCGAGTTTAAAGATGGTGAAAAAGTCTTGCGTGCTAAAATCGATATGGCGTCGCCAAACATGAACTTACGAGACCCTGTCATTTACCGGATTCAACGGGCGCATCATTTCAATACGAAAGATGCTTGGCTGATTTATCCAATGTATGACTTTGCCCATCCGATGGAAGACGCCTTTGAAAGCATCACCCATTCATTATGCTCACTTGAGTTTGAAGATCATAGACCCTTGTATGACTGGTTTGTGGAACACACCGATGTGCCCGACAAACCACGACAAATTGAGTTTGGGAAATTAAAGATTGCGAATGAAGTCATCGGTAAACGCTACATCAAACAACTCGTTGACGAAGGCATCGTTGAGGGCTGGGATGACCCTCGTCTGATCACCTTAAGCGGACTCCGTAAACGCGGCATCCCACCAAAAGCCATCCATCAGTTTGTGCACGCTTTAGGGCTCCCTAAAAGTCAAGGCGAAACCGAACTTGAAATGCTTTATGAAGCCGTCCGCGGCGTCTTAGGCGAAGAAGCGCCTAGAGTGCATGCGGTGCTGGACCCCATCAAGGTAACCATTGAGAATTATCCACACGATACGGAAGAACTCAAGGTACCTTTCCACAAAGACAACGAGACGCTCGGTGAGCGGGTGTTACCGTTTGGTAAAACGCTTTACATTGAACGGGAAGATTTTATTGAAGAAAAACCGAATAAAAAATGGAAGCGCTGGGCTTTAGGCATCGAAGTGCGTTTAATGCATGCGTATTTTGTGAAAGCTGAACGTGTGATCAAAGACGATCAAGGTCGAATTACTGAAATCATTGCGACCTATGATGTCAAAACCAAAAGCGGCAGCGACTTTAACGAACGTAAACCAAACGGCACCATTCATTTTGTGGAAGCCTCCACCGCACAACCTATCGAAGTACGTTTGTATGAACCACTCTTATTGCCCGATCAAGACAAATCGGTCGACTTTAAAGATAAATTGAATCCCGATTCAAAAACCGTGGTTCAAGGGTTTATTGAACCTCACTTAGAGGCTTTAACCACACGCAGCGTACAGTTCACACGTCTAGGGTATTTCCACCAAGACGATGAAGCGGCCCATGTGTATCACCGCATTGTCCCACTAAAGTCTTCATTTAAGCGAAAGTAAGTTCTAGGGCTTGCAATTATTTTTATTTCGTGTATGATAGAGTAGAACTTAAACGAAACTTGTAATTTAGAACGGCACTAAGCACTCCATTCTGATTACCAAAGAGTACTTTAAGCACCATAAGAAGAATGGAGGACCACCCATGACTGGAACAGTAAAATGGT
>SKGG01000023.1 GCA_007117565.1 Candidatus Izemoplasma sp.
AAAGGGCGAATGCCGCTGATCTTATCCAACGTCACCACCATTACTACCCCAGGACACACCGTCGATATGCTGGTCACTGAACACGGCATAGCGATCAACCCTAACCGTCAAGATTTATGGGAAAAAGCCAAAAAGGCCAAGCTTATCATCATGACTATTGAGACATTAAAAGCGAAAGCCGAAGCGTTCGCAGGCATCCCAGCCCCGATTTCAAAACCGACGCCGATTGGTGTGAGTTATGACCGCTTAAACGAACCGCTTGACACCCTTTAAAGGAGTGCGCTATGGAATGGTTACACACGTCTAAGCAGCGTGAAGAACTCAAGCAACTGCTTTTTTCACAAGGGCTTAGCTATGAAGACACGGTCACGAATACTGCCTTGCTGTATGATGCGCAAGGTCTTTTAGCGACCGCGTCTTATGAAGGACGTGTGATTAAAATGGTCGCCGTTCGTGCAGGTGAGATGGGTCAAGATCATATGGCGAAAGTCTTAAGTTTTATTTTAAAAACCTTGGCCGATGAGAACATTACGCACACGTTTGTGTACACCACGCTTGATAAAAAAGCTTATTTTGAACCGTTTGGGTATCGCTTTTTTGCGCACACCGACCATGTCGCCTTAGGTGAACGTGGTGGGGACATCACGCACGTCTTAACCCAACAAGCGCAATCTCTTAACGTGCTTGAGGATGTGGGCTGTGTCGTCATCAACGCCAATCCGCTCACCCTCGGCCATGCGCATTTGATCGATACGCTGGCTAAAAACCACCAAACTGGATTGGTCTTTGTGGTGGCTGAAGATCACAGTGTGTTTCCCTTTAAAACAAGATTCTCGCTCGTTGAAACGTATGTTCAAAAATACCCCCATCTAACCGTTCTCTCAACGGGCCCATACCTCGTTTCAAAAGCGTCATTTCCAAGTTATTTTTTAAGCGATGAAGCCGCTCAAACAAGTCAACATGCCACCCTAGATGTGGCCATTTATGAAGGCTATTTTAAACCGATCTTTAACTTAAAAAAACGTTATGTTGGTGAAGAACCTTTTTCGCATACCACCGCGCTTTATAACGAGGTGATGGAAGCCACATTAGAAGATCATTTAGTCATCATCCCAAGACTGACTTTAAACGCAACGCCCATCAGTGCTTCTGAGGTGAGACGTCGTTTAAAAACAGGTGACCTTCATACGGTCAGTGCCTTTCTCCCAGAACATGTGACTCAATTTTTAGCCTCCAAAGAAGGGAGTGAGATTCTTGCGCGTCTTAGAACCCGTCATGACCGACACAGCTAAATCGGTCTTAGAAGCTCGTACAGAACGCACCAAACGTCTTTTAGCGATGGCGCATCATCACCCACTCCTAGCCTTAACGTTAAGAATCCCTTTGAGAATACAAAACACCCCCCTCGTGTTAGGGTTTTTTCGTCACGTCGTGCATCAAATTAAGACCCTTTTAAACGTCAACGGTCAACTTGAAACCTCGCCCGCAGGAAATTGTGCAACCTTTCGAGTGCCACATATGGATACCTACGAACTCAAACGATGGGCCATCTTTTTCGAAGAAACCCATCCTTTAGGAATGTTTATCGACGCGGATGTGATCGCCCAAAAAGGCCCCCTTAAGCGTCATCAACTCGGACACACTTTAAGAGTGTGTTATCTGTGTGATGAACCAGCGCTCCATTGTCAAAGAGAGCGCACCCACCCGGACAGTGTGATTGATGATTACATCCAAACACGCCTTAAAAGGACGCTTCATCAAGCGTTGCTTGACGCGGTGAATGATGCCCTGATCGATGAAGTCACCCTTCATCCGAAATTTGCCTTAGTCACCCCATACACCAGCGGCCGTCATCACGATATGACCATCGATCATTTTATGGCTTCGATTGAAGCCTTAAAGCCTTACCTCAAACAGTTTATTGAAACCGCGGTTGAAGACGCGGATGCGCCCCATTTAAAAACCATCGGTCAAGCCGCTGAAGCGGCGATGTTTAAAGCCACGGGTGGCGTTAACACCCACAAAGGGGCCATTTTCTTATTTGGTTGGGTGTTGCCTTACATTACGCATGGCATCCAAAGCGGACAAACGCTAGAAGAAGCTTTACAAACCATGGCGAGTGTGGCTAAACCGACCTTGATGGAAGAGCTTCAAACGGCACAAAAAAAGCCTCGCACTACAGGCGAGGCAATGTTTGAACAGTTTGGCATTCAAGGCGTACGTGGTGAAATCATGCAGGCGCTTAATAGCATTCGCACCTTCGATCTTCATGGGTTTGATCGTCATCAACGTCTCACGGCGTTGATGAGTGTGTGTGAAGACACGACCATCTTAAAACATCATTCATTAAAAACGTTAAAAAATGTTCAACAAGATGCCAAAGCACTTCTAAACGAGTGGCAACTTAGCACGTATCATGCCTTGTCTGAACATTATCGACACCACCGCATCTCCCCTGGGGGAGCGGCGGATTTATACAGCGTGTGGACCTTTTTACTAAATGTCTCTAAGTGGTTAGCGCCATCCCTTGATGCCAGTCGTTAGACTCTAACACATCATCCAATGCGTTTAAGACTTCCCATTTTTTTAGCGTCCACAAAGGCGCGATTAAGACATCACGCATCCCATCGCCGGTGAGGCGGTGGATGACGATGTCTTTTTTTAAATGGGTGAGTTGTTTTGCGGTCACGTTGACATAGTCTTCAAGCGTCAATAATGGCCATGGGTTTTTTAAGTACATTTGGCCTAAGGGCGCATCGCTGGTGATGTGAAGCATATGAATTTTGATGCCTTGAATGTCTAAGGTGTTTAAAAACTGAACGGTCTCTATCATCATCGCTTCGGTTTCATGTGGGAGCCCATTAATGATGTGGACGACGACTTCAATGTCATGCGCCCTTAAACGTTTGAGCGCGTCGACAAAACAGGCTAAGTCATGGCCGCGTCTCATCCAACGGGTGCTTGTTTCGTGAATGCTTTGGAGCCCGAGTTCGACTTGGACGGGCACGCGTTGATTCAACGCGCCTAAATAGGCAACCGTCTCATCTTCTAACGCGTCAGGTCGCGTCGCAATGGAAAGACCTACGGTGTTGATCGGGTCTAGTTCAAGCGCGGTTTCAAACAAGGCTTTAAGCGTGTCTAACGGGGCATACGTGTTAGTGTGGGATTGAAAGTAAGGCATGGTTTTGGCTTTAGGCCACTTATCTAGCAAACGTGCTTTATGAAGCCAATACTGATCATACAGCGATTTATGAGTGTGTTTTGGATCGGCGTTGGAACCTGAGGTGGAACAATAAATACAGCCGCCATAGCCTTTCGTGCCATCACGATTTGGGCACGTTAAATGCGCGTCTAATGGGACTTTAAAGACGCGCGTGTGGTAACGAGATTGATAGTGTTGATTTAAGGTGGTGTAGCGTTTCATAAAAAAACCTCACTTTGTCTCATTCTATCACGCATGACACGTAGCGTCTATGGTATAATACGCTTGGTGATGCTATGTTAGATCGAGTGAAAAAAGCACTCATAGAACCGGATAAACTCATCCAATTTCGTAAAGACCGCTTAAGCAGAGTCTTTCTTTATGTGTTGATCTTTTCGGTTTTATTAAGCACGGGAACAATCGTGCGCACTGCGACCTTTGTGGGTCTTGAAACGAGTGTGCAAGACGTCTTTCGTGAGGACGTCAATCAAGCGTCATTTCCCTGTCGCTTAGACGAAGACGTCTTAAACTGTGATACGCCCCAATCACGGTTGCTTTATGAAGGGAATAACTTAAATTTAAGTCTCAATGTAGATGACACGCTTGACCTTTCACAAATGACCGGTTTCGTCTATTACGGGGTGCTGCAAGAGACGGGATTAGCGCTCATTTTTATGGGCACTGAAGTGGGTTTTTATACGTATGAAACCTTAGGTCTTACTAGGCTTGATTTTAGCAACTTTAACCAACAAACCCTCGACGATTTGTTTTTACTTGTCGATCGTGTCATTTTAGAGTTGCGGCCGTTATGGGCGCCGGTGATCATCACGGGGCGCATTCTTGGAGCGATGTTACTGTTTAATGTCTTTGTGCTCATCAACACCTTCATCTTGCGCATGCGTTTGACGATGGTGCCTTTTAAACAACTCTATGTCATGTTTACGTACGCCTCAACGACGCTCTTTGTGGTGTTGATTTTTGACGCGGTGATGACGCTCAATATTTTCTTGTTTATTCTTTTGTTGTTTTTTGCGTTTAGACAAACCTCGCGATTGGCGCTCGAACTGCAAAAACGGCTCTTGTTTAAAGATGATAATGACGCTTGATAATGGCGCTTAGGTGTGCTAAAATCAGCCTAACAGCAACGAACTAACACCAGTAATGAAGGCTTGGAAAAAAGCGACTTAGTGGCGGTGAAAACTA
>SKGG01000024.1 GCA_007117565.1 Candidatus Izemoplasma sp.
AGCATCCAAAAAGACGGCGATATCTTCACCGTGACCACCGAAGAAGGCGACGTTTATGAAACAAAACACATCATTAACGCGGCCGGTGTTTTCGTTGAAAAGATTGCGGCCATGATTGAAAAAGACGTGCCTTATAAAATCAACCCACGTCGTGGTGAATACTATGTGCTTGATCGTCGCACGAAAGGATTTGTGAACCGGACTATTTATCCTGTGCCTTCCGTACGCGGTAAAGGAGTCTTATTGGTTCCTCAAATCCACGGCAATATTTTAGTGGGGCCAAACGCCATCGAACAAGATTCGTTAGACGATTATTCGAACACACCTGACGGCTTACGTTGGGTTCGTAACGAAGCGAGCCGGATTGTCCAAAACATCCCGTTTGATCAAATCATTCGGACGTTTACAGGCATTCGTCCAAGCATTTATCAATACGATTTTTACATTGAAGAGTCGCTTGAAGTTGACAACTTTTTCCACGTTGCAGGCATTGATTCACCAGGCTTAACTGCGGCGCCAGCGATTGCGGAATATGTCGAAGAAATTTTAAAAGGTAAAATGCGTTTAGTGAAAAAAGAGTCATACGACCCTAAACGCCGTAAACTCGTACTTTATAACGAAATGACCAAACGCCAACAACAAAAAGCGTTTGACGAAGATAAACGTTATGGGAATCTCATTTGTAAATGTGAAAAAATCACCGAGGCAGACGTTGTCAAGTCCATTCATAGTCCGATTCCTGCAACGTCGGTTAAAGCGATTAAAAAACGGGCACGTGCCGGGGCTGGCTTATGCCAAGGTGGTTACTGTGAACATCAAGTGTTAAAACTACTCGCAAGAGAGTTAGAAAAACCACTCACACAAGTGGATTATTATCATCCAAGTACGCCTCTAGTTAAAACAGAAACGAAGGTGAAACCATGACCTATGATATCGTGATCATCGGCGGCGGTGCTGCTGGTTTAGCCGCACTTCACAGTGCGTATGAAGATGGTTTAAAGATTTTACTGATTGAACGCGAAAAAACCTTAGGGGGCATTTTAAAACAGTGCATCCACAACGGGTTTGGCGTGCATCACTACAAAGAAGAACTCACCGGACCAGAATACGCTGAACGTGGCATCGAAGCCATTCAAGATTTAGACATCGATGTCTTCACCGATACGACCGTCATCGACATCAGTAAAAAGAAGAAAGAGTTTACGCTTTCAATGATGAACACTGTGGATGGCGAGTTTGATGTTAAAGCAAAAGCGGTCATTATGAGTACCGGTTGTTATGAACGCACACGGGGTCAAATTCAACTCCCGGGTGAGCGTCCAGCGGGCATCATGCCAGCGGGCAGTGCACAACGCTACTTAAACATTGATGGGTATTTAGTGGGCAAAAAAGTCTTCATCTTAGGCAGTGGCGACATTGGCTTAATCATGGCGCGCCGGATGAAGCTTGAAGGCGCAGAAGTGTTAGGCGTCGCTGAACTGATGCCTTATTCGAACGGTTTAACACGTAACATCGTTCAATGCTTACATGATTTTGACATTCCTTTATACCTTTCCCATACGATCACGAACATCAAAGGGAAAAAGCAATTAGAACAAATCACCATCAGCGAAGTTGATGAACGTTTTGTACCTATTGCGGGCACCGAAAAACACTTTGATGTGGACACGCTTTTATTATCGGTCGGCCTCGTGCCAGACATTAAAATGTTTGATTCACTCAACATGGACATCAGTCCTTTAACCAAAGGGGCCATCGTAGACCAGTTTTTCCAAACCTCGGTCGAAGGCTTGTTTGCTTGTGGGAACTCGTTGCACGTCCATGATTTAGTTGACTTTGTGACGCAAGAGAGTGAAAAAGCCGGTGAATACGCTAAACAGTACGTCAAAGAAGGCTCGTTAAGACAGAAAAAACTCACCTCTGTAATGCCGGGCGACCGGGTGCGTTATGTATTACCTCAAAAGATCGATTTAACCGCTGATCAAGAAGGTTGGACGTTCGCTTTAAGAGCCACGGAAAACGCGCAACGAGGCACCTTTAAAATTTATCAGGGGGATGCCTTGATTATGGAGAAAAAAGCTCGCTTTATTGCGCCGGCTGAAATGGAACACATCGAAGTTAAAAAAGACTTACTTGTTTCAAATGAACCCCTTAAAATTTCCTTGGAGGTGCTCGCATGAAAGAAATGATTTGCATTGTCTGTCCTGTGGGCTGCCATATGAGTGTTGACAGCAACATGAACGTTTTTAACAACAAGTGTAAGCGTGGGGAAGTCTACGCTAAAAAAGAACTTACGAACCCCACACGCATGGTCACGTCAACCGTACGTATTGAGAGTGCCTTACAAGCTCGGATCCCTGTGAAGACGATGGATGCGATTCCTAAAGGTAAAATCTTTGAACTCATGGAGATGCTTGCAGACGTCACCTTAAAAGCTCCGGTCAAGCGTGGGCATGTCGTGATTGAAAATGTGTTTGATACTGGTGTGGAAATTGTCACCACCGCAAGTTTAACTGAATAAGGTCACTTAATCACAAAAAGGACAAGCCGATAGGCTCGTCCTTTTTGTTACGCTAGGAGGATAAGTCGTGACATCAATGTTCGACTATCCTAACAAAGTTCGATTTAATTGGTGGATTCATTTTGTTAAATCTCGGTTATTTTTTGGTCCCATAAATGCCATAAGGCATGCGCCACATACGCTCGATAAGGCGCCCAAGAGGCCGTTTTATTATCGAGTTCTTGGGGCGTTAGAAAGACGTTAAAAAATCGCTGATACGCTTTATATAAACCTAAATCACGCACGGAGAACACGTCAAAATCATCCAAGACAAACATGATAAACATCTCAGCACTCCAAGGACCAAGCCCTTTTAACGAGCACAGATGTCTTACGGTATGTGTGCGACTCTTAGCAAAATGATGAGGATCTAAAAACCCTTCAAGGGTGGCTTTGGCTAATCGTTTGACGGTTTGTGTCTTAGCGTTTGATAACCCACAATCACGTAAGGTGTCGTCACTTAGCTGATGGAGCGCCTTTGGGGTTAGGGTATGGTTGGTTGCGGCTAAAACACGTTCAAAGAGAAGATCTGCGACACGCGTGGATAGTTGTTGACCAAGGACGGTAAACACCATAAACTCAAAGGGCTCATACCCATGTTGAATGGTAAAGGGACAAGCCGCCTCAAAGAGCGGTTTGAGTGAAGGGTCTTGTTGACACAGTGCGACTATCTCAGGTGTGGTTATCTCGAGTAGGGTTGTTTTCATGTTATCACCTTGTTTTAGTATAACTTAGATGCTCTTTGTTTACATTTATAGCGCTTTCATTTACAATAAATGCGAGGTGAAATCATGAAAGTCATCATGGATCAAACACAGCTTGAAAGAACGCTTAAACGGATGGCGCATGAACTGATTGAACGAGCCCCTGCGCTTGATCAAATGGTCTTTGTCCCAATCCTGGAAAAGGGCTTAGCCATTGCGCGCAGCCTAAAAAAGAACATCCTTATTTTTGAAGGCATCGATGTGCCCATCATCCCTGTGGACATCACCTATTATAGGGACGATAAACGGGCGTTGGGAGAGCCGTTTAAAGAAGACTTAACGGGGAAGAAAGTCGTCATTATTGACGATGTTTTATTCACGGGCCGTTCCGTGAGGGCGGCATTAGACGCACTCATGGATGCGGGGAGACCGGAAGCCATCATGTTAGCAACCCTGATTGACCGTGGTCACCGTGAACTGCCGATTCGCCCAGATGTGGTCGGTAAAAATATGCCCACACGAAAAAATGAGAAAGTGGTCGTGAACATGCGTAGCCAAGTCGTGACATTGGAGGACCAAAAAGATGAGCTTACTTAAAACACAAGACCCTACATTACATCGCTTAGTGGAAGCGGAAAAAGCCCGTCAAGAAGCCCATTTAGAGTTGATTGCAAGTGAAAACTTTATCTCTGAGGCTGTGTTTGAACTGAACGGGTCTGTTTTAACCAATAAATACGCCGAAGGCTATCCTGGCAAACGGTATTATGGCGGGTGTGAAGTCGTCGATGAGATTGAAACGTTAGCGATTGAACGAGCAAAAGAGCTTTTTAATGTCCGTTTTGCGAACGTTCAAGCGCACTCTGGGTCTACCGCAAACATGGCGGCGTTCCGTACGCTCATCAATCATGGGGATACGGTCTTAGCGATGGGTTTAGATCATGGAGGTCATCTCACACATGGTCATGCGTTAAGTTTCAGCGGTGAAGATTATGCCTTTCACCACTACGGGGTGGACGCTCATACGGAACAACTGGATTATGACGCCATTGAGGCGCAAGCGATCGAAGTCAAACCGAAACTGATTGTGGCGGGCGCGAGTGCGTATGCAAGAACGATTGATTTTGCAA
>SKGG01000061.1 GCA_007117565.1 Candidatus Izemoplasma sp.
AATAGGGGGTAGACAAAAACATCTTTTACTTCCTATAATAAATATTATGTTAACTTGTATATTTGTTTTAACTAAGGGGTTATTAGTCATTTATGTGTAAATGTGGATTATATTCGATACTTATCTTGCCCAGTACTAATTGCTGGATTACTTAAAAAGCTAAAATGTGAATCTAGAGGTACAGTCTCCATACGGTTTCATGTTCTCAATTAATTAGTGTTATGACCTATTTTATATACGACATCTAAAACTCTTTAAATAACTTGAGGTGAAATTATGAAAAAAATCGTTTTAATTTTTACTGGTGGAACAATTTCTATGGAAGTTTACGATCGTTCTACCGGTGTTGTTCCTTCTTTATCTGCTAATGAGATTATTGGGAAATTGCAGAAAGTTACCTCGTATAATAATTTGTATGGTATTCAATTTTCTATGATTCCTAGTCCATCAATGACACCTCAACTTATGGAAAAACTTTCAGTTGAAGTTATTGACCACCTTGACCAACCCGATGTGATTGGGGTGGTGATATCTCATGGAACTGACACTTTAGAAGAGACCGCATTTTATTTAGACCTTGTGATTGATTCTTCTAAACCTGTGGTATTGACTGGTTCTATGAAAAATGCGAGCGAGCTTGGTTATGATGGTTTAACAAATTTAGTATCATCCATTCAAGTCGTCTCTTCAGAAAGTTCTAAAGATAAAGGTGTGCTTGTGGTCATGAACTATGAAATTCATGCGGCTTCAGAGGTTGTTAAAACACATACCTTAAATCTAGATACATTTAAAACGCTCTCATTCGGTCCACTGGGCATCATCGATGATTTGGAAGTTCTTTATTACCGGAATCGAACCATCAAATACCCACATAAACTTTTAAATGTTTTTGAAGGTCAAGTACCTTTATTAAAAATGGTGACTGGCTTTGATCCTGATGTGTTACAGTATTACATTGATGGCCAAGTAAAAGGGATTGTTATTGAAGCTTTAGGACGAGGGAATGTGCCTCCAAATGTCATGCCGTATATTAAAGAGTGTCAAAGACTAAACATTCCTGTGGTGATTGTGTCACGCTGCGTGAGTGGGCGTGTACTTGATACTTATGGTTATCCAGGTGGTGGAAAAGACTTAGTTAAATCGGGTGCTATTATGGGCGGAGACCTTGCTGGACCAAAAGCACGAATCATGCTAATGCTGGCACTGGGTAATCAGTTTGACTACGAACAAATAAAGCTATTATATACACAACAATTTGCATAAAAAAATGAGGACGATTGTCCTCATTTATTTTGCTACTTTTTTAAGCGCGTCTTTGACTAAACTTGCGGTATCTTTTTTCGGATCCAATCCTTTAATGAGCGCATCAATTTCTTTAGTCTTATACCCGAGGGCTTTTAATGCATCACTGACTTCACTGAGTCTTTGTGAACTCTTAAGGGTGACTTCACCAACCTGAATTTTACCTTTTAAATCAAGGATGATTTGTTGACTGGCTTTCGGGCCAATCCCAGGGAAACGATTAAGGTATTTGGCGTCGCCCGCTTCAATGGCTTTCAATATATCATTTACAGGCGCACTCGCTAGTACAGCTAAAGCACTTTTAGGTCCAATTCCTTTGACGCTTAAGAGTTGTTCGAACAGTCTTTTTTGATCTTTATCTTTAAAGGCATAAAGTGTATGTGCGTCTTCTTTAACGTGGAAATAGACATATACCGTAATCCGTTCATCGACTTTAAAATCATAGGGATTGGGCGGTACTAGTAAAAATCCAACATCGTTGACTTCAATGGTTAAACCATGAGGGGTTATTTCTGTCACAAGTCCTTTAAGATACTGATACATAAAAGCCTCCTATTTAGTCGATAAACTCAAAATCTAAACCACATAATCTGACGGTATCGCCATCTTTAACACCTTTATCACGTAAAGCTTGATCGACACCCAAGCTTCTTAATTGTCTTGCAAAGCGTTTCACGGATTGATCGGTAGAAAAATCAGTCATCTCAAACATTTTTCTTAGCTGGAAGCCATCCACTTCATAAACACCATCATCGGCGAGTGTAATCTCAAATGCTTTAGATTGTTCTTCATCAAACTTATAAAGTACATGATCTGCAAACTCATCTTCTTGATATAACTCAAACGATGAGGTTTGTTCAAGTAAATCTGCAGTCTTATAAAGTAATAACTCAATGTTGTCTTTGGTTGCTGCACTGATGGGAATAATCATAGTTTCATCATCAAAACGTGCTTTAAAAGTCTTAAGATTGTCTTTGGCTTCAGGTAAATCCATTTTATTGGCAACAATAATCATGGGCCGATCGACAAGTCGATGGCCATACGAAGCTAACTCATTCATAATGACCTGATAATCATCATAAGGATCTCTACCTTCGAGTGAGGCCATGTCAATCACATGAAGTAAGACCTTTGTCCGTTCAATGTGGCGTAGGAACTGTAGTCCTAACCCAGCACCAAGTGAGGCACCCTCAATGAGCCCGGGCAAATCTGCGACGACGAATGAGCGGCCATCCTGAACGCCGACCACACCTAAGTTAGGTTGCAAGGTTGTAAAATGGTAATCTGCGATTTTTGGTTTTGATGCAGATATACTTGAGATGAGTGTGCTTTTACCAACACTTGGCATGCCAAGCAATCCAACATCCGCAAGAAGCTTTAACTCAAGTCTAAGTTCGAGTTGCTCTCCAGGTTCACCTTTTTCCGATATTTCAGGCGCCGTATTACGACTGGTCGCAAACTTTACATTCCCACGGCCACCGCGGCCACCTTTTAAAATCCTTACTTGTTGTTCATGCTCTGTAATATCTGCGAGCACTTTGTCTGTGCTATCTTCAAAGATAGTGGTCCCAATGGGCACTTTAATAATTAGATCTTCTCCGGTTTTACCATCCATTTTTTTAGGTTTACCTGATTCACCTTCACCGGCTTTAAAATGTTTTTTATATCTCAAATCCAGTAAGGTTGAAAGGCCTTCATGTCCTTCAAAAATGATGTGGCCACCACGGCCACCATCGCCCCCGGCTGGGCCACCTTTAGGCACATACTTTTCACGGCGAAACGCAACGATGCCATCGCCACCTTTGCCACTCGCACATTTTATTTTAACTAAATCAACGAACATATGACACATCCTTCACAGTATTTAACCAACTCTCTAACGCTTCACGCGTTTGAAACATATAACAACACTTTTCTTTTTCGTATTGTTGAAGAATGCGCAACAGTGCCGGTTTTCGATTTTTATTAAAGTTGATAATATAGCCTAAAAACTCTTGATCAACTTCTTCAATACATCCTTCCGCCATATCGGTACGATATCGATGGCGGTATGTTTTTTCTTTTTTTTTAATGCCTTGTACGGCCACGGACAAATCATAATCTAAAAAGATGAGTGTGTCTGCATAAGACAGTCTCGCAGTTAATGACTCACTCCGCATGTAATTGCCATCCATAACAAAACGATCATGATCTTGCATAAATGTTTGAATCGTTTTTGTAAACTTCACATCCGGCACACTTTGCCAGTCTTTTAACCAATACACACTATCTAATGGGAGTGCTTTTAAATTCAGTTTTTTACTTAGTTGTTTGCCTAAAGTCGTTTTGCCCGTCCCAGCATTCCCGAAAATGAGTATTTTACTTAAGCCTAAAGAATGATGTACTCGCTCATAGCCAATTCTAAAAATACCATGCATAAAATCAAGTTCAACAAAATGAAGACTTTTGAGTAAGTTACGCATCGGCAGGTTATGAGGATGCGTATCGATTTTTAAAGATTCAACCTTTTTGAGTGCTACTAGTTCGTAAGCAAACAATACCATGGCTTTTGCGATTCCTTTACGTCGTGAATCAGGACTTACCATTAAACGATGAAGCACTAAACTATGTTCTTTAATCCAAGAAATCTCACGGTAGCTTTCTTCATTCTCAGGCATTACACTCATCACACCAAGGATGTTTTCACCTTGGGCATAGACATAACAAAAATCCTTCTCAATGTCTTGAGCAAAATGTTCTTTTCTTGGATAATCGTTCGACCATTGAAAAAGACCATCAGTATGCATGGCTTCGATGGTGTTTAACGCTAATGCATCAATGGCGGATAAATCCTGTGAGTTGGCTAATCGAATCACACGCATCGCTCCTGTTAGTCTTTAATCCATTATACGCTTGGCAAAAAAAAATGGCAAACGCTTCGTTTGCCATTCGAGTGTTATTCAGGATAAACTGACGCTTGTTTGCGATCACGACCGATACGCTCAAAACGGACAATCCCGTC
>SKGG01000049.1 GCA_007117565.1 Candidatus Izemoplasma sp.
CTTTGAAACGTTATGAAGCGCAGCATGGGGAAAACGACTCTACTTATTGGCTTTATTTTGAGTTGTTGTGGCGAGATTATTTTTCGTTCCTATCGCAAAAATACCAAGCGCGACTTTATGCTGAAGGGGGATTACATAACCAACCGATTGTCTGGAAAGACGACCCTGAAGCTTGGGCTAAAATCGAAAAAGCCCAGACCGGTTATCCCATGGTTGATGCGAACTTACGGATGCTTTATGAGACAGGGTATATGTCGAATCGAGGACGCCAAAACGTAGCCAGCTTTATCACTAAAAATTTACGTTTAGACTGGCGCTTAGGCGCGGCGTGGTTCGAACATCACTTACTTGATTATGATGTGGCGAGTAATTATGCAAACTGGGCCTATGTTGCGGGTGTCGGCACAGATCAACGAGCGTTTCGCTATTTCGATGTGATGAAACAAGGCACCTTGTATGATCCTAAGGCTAAGCTGCTTGAAACTTACTGTCCCGAGCTTAATGCCATGCCCGCAAACAAACGCTATGAGCTTCCTCGTTTAGATGCGATGGTGTATCAAGATTATCAACTCGATTACCCAAAACCGATGATCGATTTTAAACGAAGCTTAAAAGAAAACGAACCTTATTTCACAAAAAAAGACGCCTAGTTAGGCGGCTTTTTTAAGCTATGGTAAATAAGTTCTGTCGCAAAAGCGATCTTGGTCACTGGAAAGCCCTTTGGAAAGCCAAAGAAATACGTCATTCCATCGTGCGTAAAACCCACAAAGGGTTGGCTGTGATGATGCGCATACGCAACATGCACGGCGTACTGTTTTTTACTTTCATGATGCCATGACTGTGCTTCCCCATCGACCGAAAATGACACATCAAAACCTTGATTGGTATGTTTAAAGGTCCCTTTGCCTAAAGCAACAAACCCTTTAGGATTTGGCAAAACATAAACGTCCACCTCTGAGGTCACTTCATACGCGCCTGCATCGATGGTTTTTTGTAGTTCTGCTTTTTGCCAATCAACCCAGTCTGACATTAAGATCGGGGACTGAGGCTTGGACAGGTCAATCAAGTCACCTGTTTCACTCAGTTTGAAACGTTTGTGCGTTTGATGACAATAAAGCTCTGACCCTTTCGATGTGAGGGTGCCTTCATGTTCGGTTAAGTACGTACGATACAGTAAGTTTTCTAAACCTTCTGCCCGTTTACGATGCTTAATTTTTAAGCCTTTTTGCTTTTGCCAAGCGTAATCATCATAGACAAACGCTTGTTGAATACGTTCGTTAATCTCATCAGACGTTAGCGCTTGCGTTTCCTCTGCGGTCACAATCTGTCTTAACACCGATTCGGTTTTAAAAAAGCGGTTATGTTTTGTCCAATATGGTTTTGCTAAATGGTGTCCGTGATTAATCAGTGTGACGACCGGTACTTTAGCGAGTTTCACTAACTTGCCAAGACTGGGTGGGATATAATGCGCGCGCCCATCGAGCGTATAGCGCGCTTCTGGATAAATAATCAGGGTTAAGCCATGCTTTTTGATGACATGAAGCATGTTACGGCCCACCACACTTTCCTGTGTTGCGAATTTTCTCAATCCGATCGAGCCAATCCAGCGCAATAAATTTTCTCTTTTAACATACGCATCGAGCGCGGCAACATTGGCGGCTGATTTAGGAAACACGGCTTTGGCAGCGGTTTTAAAATCCAAATATGAGCCGTGGGAAGCCAAAATAATATAAGGATCTTTAACGTTGTCCATATCGTGTTTGATGTATTTATGACGACGTAACCACAAGGGAAAAAACGTTTGTGACCAAACGTAAAGTTTCATAAATAGACGTGGTTTAGGCGGTTTTCCTTTCATCGTGTAGCGTTCATCATGAAAGGAACCTTTTGGGTTTAACTTTAACATTTGCTCGCTCCTAGTTGTCGTTGGGATTTACATGAACCATGCAGTGTTTTACAAGGGGGAAATTTGCTTCCACTTGATGATGCACGTTTTCAGCAATCGTGTGGGCTTGTTTTAAGTTTAAGGTGGCTTCAACACCAATTTCAACGTCAATAAATATTTTTTCAGCGTGCAAGCGACCCTTTAAATCATCGACACTTTTCACACCTTTAATACTTTCAATCAGCGATTCTATCGCTTGCATGATATCTAAATCAGGCGACGCATCCACTAATTGTTTAATGGTCTTGAGTAAAATACTCATCGCTACTTTCATAATCAAAAGGCTGATGAACAACGCCGCGATGGGATCGAACCAAAGATACCCAAGCAATGCACCGCCGATGCCAATTAAGCCCCCTAAAGAACTGATGGCATCAAATCGGTGATGCCAGGCATCCGCAATCAACGTTGAACTGTGGGCTTTTTTACCGTTGGTTAAGGCCCACCAAAACAACATTTCATTGATGATGATACTGATTAGGACCGCCACTAACGCAATCGTATTGGGCCTTGTTAAAGGCACATCGTTAAACCAATATTGAACCAAGCGGTAGGTTGATTGACCAAACATAAACAATGCTAATCCAAGTAACGAAAGCCCCATGAATAAGGCTAATAGCGCTTCAAAACGTTCGTGCCCATAAGGATGAGTTTGATCGGCCTTTTTTCGTGAGACACGGGCACCAAAAAACACGAACACCGTTGAGATAACATCGCCAGCCGAATGTAAAGCGTCACTCAACAACGCGGCAGACTGACCAAAGATACCCGCGAAAAATTTAATCACTGAGAGTAATATGTTAACAGCAATGGTGCCTAAGGCGGTTTTTTCAATGAGGACTTGTTCTTCTTTACGGCTTAATTTTTCCATGTTGAATGACTCCTTCAATCACTGTGTTATATTATAGCACATCATGACTTTAATGATGTTTAAAATTATGATTTAAAGCGCTTGTTTATGCTATACTATAGCTAATCTTAAGCGGAGGTGTCACGATGCCACAACTGATTGCATCCATCTTTATTGCTCTTTTTATCATTCTCCTGATCATGATTATCAAAACGTTACAGTTTAAACCCACCCTAAAACCGATCGACACCGCAAAAAATATTTCGATTAATGAAAAGCGTGTGGTTGAATCATTAAAAGCGATGATTCGCTTTAAAACGGTTTCGTATGTGGATAAACGCAAGGAAGACAATAAACCTTTTGCGAACTTTAAATCTTATTTAGAGAAACGTTACCCATGGGTGCAAGAAAAGGCCATCTTGGAATACATCGGTGATCGAGCGATATTAATTCATCTAAAAGGGACCTCTCAAGAAGCTCCCATGGTCTTAATGTCACATTACGATGTGGTTCCTAAAAATGGCAACTGGCTCCACGATGCCTTTTTAGGTGATGTGCTCGATGGGCGTGTGTATGGACGTGGTGCCCTTGATACTAAAGGGACGTTATGCGCCATTATGGAGGCTGTTCATCAACATCTTGAAGCTGGCAAAACCTTTAAACGCGATCTTTACTTAGCCTTTGGTGGTGATGAAGAAATCCGTGGTGGTTCAGCAGACATGATCGTTGAGCACTTAAAAGCCCGTGGCATCACTCCTGGCATGGTGCTTGATGAAGGGGGCGCCATTGTTGAGGGCATGTTCCCAGGTGTCAAAAGGCCTATTGCGGTTATCGGAACGACAGAGAAAGGGTTTATGGCTGTGACCATAAAAGCCCACGATGCGGGCGGTCATGCCTCTACCCCACCCAAAGACAGTGCGATCACGGTTTTAGCTTCTGCTATCACACGATTAAATGAGCAACGTTTGTTTCCTGTCAAGCGCAACATTGTAATGGATCAGATGTTTGATACGTTAGGACGCCACAGCGATCAGTTTCTCATGCGGATGATTTTTGCAAATCTTTGGCTTACGTTTCCATTGGTTCGTTTTTTAGCCAAACGTAAAGGCGGTCAAATGCTCGCCATGCTTAAAACCACTCAGGCCTTCACGATGATGGAAGGCTCAGAAGCCATTAATGTGTTACCAAGTGAAGCCAGCATCGGCATAAACTACCGCATCATTGTCGGTGAAAATGGCGCTCAAGTTGAAGAAAAAATCAAGCAAGCCTTAAAAGATTTACCGGTCGAAGTTATTGTCGATTACACCACAGACCCAACCTCTGTCTCAAAGGATGATCAGACGTACGATAAACTCACACACACGATTCGCAAAATTTGGCCCAATGTGATTCCGACC
>SKGG01000089.1 GCA_007117565.1 Candidatus Izemoplasma sp.
CTTTATGCCGATTCATGGCGAACATCGGATGTTAAAAATCCATGAAAAAACGGCGTATGCTTGCGGCGTCAAAGAAGGCCACGCCTTTGTCTTAGACAATGGCGATGTCTTAGCGGTCACACGAAACTCAGCCCGTGTGGCGGGCAGTGTGCCAGGTCAAAGTGTCTACATTGACGGTAAAGGCATCGGCGACATCGGAACGGTCGTCTTAAGGGACCGTAAGATTCTTTCTGAAGAAGGCTTACTTTCTGTGAATGCAGTCGTTGATTTAGAAGCGAAAGCATTGCTAGGAAAACCGATGGTCATCTCCCGTGGGTTTGTCTATATGAAAGAACAACAAGAGCTCACCAACGAACTCACCGATTTAGTGATTGAGTTTTTTGATAAAGCGTTAAAAGAACCGAAAGTCAACATTGCGATTTTAAGACGTGATGTGATTCGCTTACTCAGCGATCATATTCAAGAAAAACTCGATCGTAACCCGATGATTATGCCGATCATTGTCGATACGAGTGCACAAGCCTCATAAAAAAAGCCTTCCGGCTTTTTTTTATGTTCAATGTTTTTGAAGTTTTGGATGAGGATTTTTACGTTCTTGATTTAAGACGGCTTTGAAGCCTTCGAAAATACGGTAGGTCATGTGTGCATCTTCTAAAGCATCGTGTTGTTGACTATGATTGAGTTGATGACCATAAAGCTCAAAAGCCTTCACCAACCCTAAATCGTCTTTATATAAAAAGACGTTTTTATGCAGCTGCAATAAGTTGACAAAACGTGGCGTGACTTCGGGTGTAATGCCATGCAGTTCAAGCGACATCTTTAACGCAATTTGATCGTTTTTACCCCAAACCATGATGGCGGGTTTATACGTTTTTAAATCCCCTTCAAAGGTTTCATAAAAGGTTTTAAAATCAACGCCTTGATCCACATCGTCTTGCGTGAGTGTCAAAAATTTTAACGTTCGGTGGCTGAGTTTGGGGTGTTTGTGCGGTTTAATGAACTGACTGACCCGTTTCACGATTTCGTTGTTTTCATCGACGATGAGGTACGCCACTTGGATGATCTCTTGTACGAAGTGTTTATCAAAGTGATACGGATGCATGCTCATCTCCATATCCAAAAACATCGTCGTGCGCATCTCATTAAGCAATGTTTTGGTGTCTTCAACAATACTTTTTTGACTGAAGATAAGACGATCTTTTCGGTTTTGACCGATGATTTTGTGGATGTGCAAAATCTTATACTTAGGATGTTTTTGTTTACGCGGTGTCACCGTGACTAACATGCGATGTCCGATTTGTAAGTGCAGGATGTGACGTTGATACATCCCGCGTTCTAAATATAGTTTCACCACCCGGCCATGGGTACCTAAGGTGAGGATGCGCTGTTTTTCATCCAGCGCTTTGATGCGTCCATAGAGTTTCATGAGGGCTCCTTTGGGTTCAAGGTTGCTTTAATGTGTTCAATCGTTTTTTGCGGAATGCCAAGCTTTTTAAGGGCGTCGTCGCTGGCAGCCGCAATGTGATCAATGGTTTTAAACGTTTCTAACAGTTTCTTTTTCGTCACGTCACCGACGCCTTCAATGGTGTCTAAAATGCTTTCAAAGACGGCTTTCCCTCTTAAGTGTTGATGGAAGGTGATGGTGAAGCGGTGCACTTCTTCTTGAAGTTTTCCTAAGAGACGAAAGACATGCGTATTTTTCTTAAGCTCATAGGTGGTGCCATCGGCATCGATTAAATAAGAGGTTTTATGATCGGCGCTTTTTGCTAAACCGACCAGTGGAATGTTTAAATGAAGGTCTTTGAGCACTTTTTTGGTGACATTAATTTGATGAATGCCTCCATCCACCACAATCAAATCAGGCGGGGTAAGTTGATCCATTAAGACACGACGGTAACGCCGGTAGATGACTTCTTCCATCATCTCGGTATCGCCGCGTTGACGGTCGGATTCAGCGAGTTTATATTTGCGGTAGTTTTGACGTTCAGGAGCGCCGTTCACAAAGACGACCATCCCAGAAACCGGGTATTCCCCTTTGATGTGTGAGTTATCAAACGCTTCAATCCGGTAAGGCGTTGGAATCCCTAACATATCCGCCAGTTCATCGAGCGCGCCAAAGGTTTGATCGTGGGAGGCTTTTAGTTGTTTGTCTTGACTGTCTAACGCTTCATGCGCGTTCATCAAGGCCACATCCATCATTTGTTTTTTGATGCCGCGCTGTGGGGTTTTCACGAGCACATTCAAGATGGCTTCAAGCGGCGCTTGAAGTGTTGCTTCTGAAATAAAGATTTCTTTTGGCTTCGGATAAAAGTCATAGAACTGTAAGATCGCGCTGAGCGCTTCATCCCAGGCATCAATGTAATAAGGGGCGATTTTTTTATCGGTGGCCGCAATTTTACCAGCACGCACAAAGAAAAATTCAATCACGACAGAATCGTCGTTGTGGGCGATGGCTAAAATGTCACGGTCGATGGTGTCATTGAGCTGCATGGCTTGACGTTGTGTCGTGAGTTCGATCGCCGCAATCGCGTCTTTATATTCTTGGGCACGTTCAAACGCTAGATTCTCACTCGCATCGTGCATTTTTTGTTTTAAGGTTTCCACCACGCCTTTAACATCGCCTTTTAAAAAGCGGGCGATTTCTGCGGTGATGGTTTGGTAAGTTTCAGGTTCTACTTTTTTGATGCATGGCGCCATGCATTGGCCAATGTGATAATAAAGACAGGGCTCTTTTGGCAACGTTTGACATTTTCTTAAAGGATACAATTGATTGAGTATCTTTAGCGTTTCTCTCGCCGCCTTGGCGTTAGGATAGGGGCCAAAGAGGTTTTTATTGTTGCGATTAACACGTCTGGTGACTTGGAGTTTTGGGTGTTTTTCTTTGGTAATTTCAATGTAAGGATACGATTTATCATCGCGCAGTAAGATGTTAAAACGGGGTTGGTATTTCTTAATCAAATCAAGCTCTAAAATCAGCGCTTCGATTTCGGTGTTGGTGACAATGTATTCAAAGCGATCAATCAGCGTTAACATCTTCGTCGTTTTATGATCATGGCTGCCGGTAAAATAGCTGGTCAGACGGGCTTTAAGGTTTTTTGCTTTACCCACGTAAATAATGACGCCATTGGCGTCGAGCATTTGATACGATCCTGGCTTTTGTGGGACCAGCTTAAGCGCGTCTTTTAATGCCGTAAAACCCCTGCTTTCTTTCGCTATTATAGCACATTCAAAGAGACTTTAGACAACAAATGAAGCCTGGCGATTGTGAGAAGATTACCTGACCTTGAAAACGACTTTCACCAACGCTCTCTAGACTATAATTGAAAACGCTCTCATCTTTCGTTATAATGAGCGTATAAACGGTTATGTTTCCTTTAGGAGGTGACCATGAAACGATTCATTGGGTTATTTTTGTTGCTTTTTGCAATTGGCTGTGAGCCAAGCACAGGCCGCATCGAAATGGCCTCAGATCAACATCAGTTTTACCTAGAATCTTTTGAACCAGAGATGATTACAATGCGCTATATGGCTTCTGATGGCCAATCATCAACGTTTCCTTTAACTGAGGCGATGGTAGTCAGTCCAGTCCCAAATCAACCAGGTGTCCATACCCTCGTCATCGAGTACCGTGAGGCACGCACAGAAATTTGGGTAGAGTTAAGCCATCGACCGGATTTGACCTGTCGCATACGTTATGTTGCGTATGATCAAGACTTTCATCGACAGCTGATGATTTTGGATCAACAAACATTCACCCAAAACAATGAGGCTATGATGTGTGTGTTAGACACATACATTGACGTCGAAGACATGTCTGTGGATGGGCATGCTTTTATCAAATTTGACATGCCTTTAGGCACCACCTTTGAACACTCTGACTGGTTTGAAATCCCCGTCATCTTCGAGCTTGAACAATATGAGATTCTCTTTTATGATCATCAAGGGGATTTAATCGAGTCCTATGAGGCTTTTTATGGGGAAGACTTAAGAGATTATACGTATGATTTCCCAGAGTATTTTCGTTTTGTTGAATGGGATCAATCCCTCTTTTACATCACCCAATCCTTAGAGGTTCATCCGGTGGGAACACTTCGCAGTTATGTGGTGCGCTTTTTAGATCATGAAGGACATTCTTTAATGACCCAGCACATCACCCATGGAGAAGGCATTACGACTGAACCCTTCGTTCC
>SKGG01000074.1 GCA_007117565.1 Candidatus Izemoplasma sp.
GCACGCGCTTCATAAGGGGTGTTGGCCGCAATCTTTTGTGCCAAACTATGCACATCGGTCATCTTTTCGGTCACGACCACAATCGCGTGTCGTTTTTTGCGATCGTAAGCCGCATTAAGCTCTTGTATAATACGTGCTTCATCGTACCCTGTTTCAGGGGTTATGATGAACTCACTGCCCACCGCAATCCCCGCATAGAGGGCTAAATCGCCACAATGACGGCCCATCAGTTCGACCACACTACAACGGTGATGCGAGTAAGAGGTGTCTCTTAAACGATCAATCGCTTCCATCGCGGTCTCAAGGGCGGTGTAAAAGCCGATGGTATATTCCGTTGAATCGATGTCGTTATCAATCGTGCCTGGCAGACCAATGGTTTTAATGCCTTGACGGTGCAGCGCTAACGCACCCCGATAAGACCCATCGCCACCGATCACAACCAGTCCCTCAATGCCGTGTTCTTTTAAAAGTTTCGCCGCATGCTCTTGCACGTCTGGTTCTTTAAACGCTTTATAACGGGCACTCCCTAAAATCGTCCCGCCGCGATTGATGATGCGTGAGACATGTTGACGGGTGAGTGGTTCTAATTTCCCTTCACAAAGGCCTCGGTAGCCTTCGTAAATTCCATACACTTCCATCCCGTAATGAAACCCGCTACGAACGACTGCGCGAATCGCGGCGTTCATGCCTGGGGCGTCACCACCAGATGTCATAATGGCTATCTTTTTCATATGTTCACCTCGTCGCTTATTATAACACATGGGCCATGGAACGCAGTCATGGCCAAATCACAAATCTTATAATCTAAAACGCTTTCTTAATGGTCTTTATCGACAACTTTTAAGCGTTCCACCACCACTTGAAGTTTCCCCCGGTTGCGCTCTAAGGACCCTTTGATAAGGGCCGTAAAAGGGGTCTTTAAGGGCGTTTCAAGGCGACCAAACGCTGTGGGAAATAAAATGCCTTCAAGCGCTCTAAACCGTCCTTCGAGTTGGAGGAAGGCCATCGGTTGACCTTGTTTTGTTTGTATCGTTCGTTCGCTTGAAACAAACACTAAGATGGTGAGCGGTTTTTTAGTCACCGTGTCTTCTAACTCATCCAAGGTGGTCACATCGGGATGGTTGAGCCAGTTTTGATGGAGCGTTAAAGGATGATAGGTGAGATTCAGCCCAAGCGCCGTTTTTTCCTTTTGCATGAGGGTCAAGGCATCGTATTCGTCATGGGGTGTCATCACAAACGTCGTCGATTCCAAGACAGCTTGATAGGTGAGGTAATGTTTGATGGCCTCGATGTTTTCTTTGAGTGTTTGTTGGGTTTCGCCAAACGCTTTGAGCGCGCCCGCATCGATGAGGGCCTCGAGTTGTTTTGTGGTCAAAAATGGCGCGCGTCTCATCAAATCAACAACATCACGAAAAGGTCCCTTAGCGCGTTCTGTTAAGAGATTTTGGACGGTCTCTTTGCCTAATCCACGGACCCCAATCAAGGGGTAAATGAGCGCATGATAGTTCCGCTCAAAGCGATCGGTGCTTTGATTGATGTCAGGGGCTTCGAGGGTGAGTTGATGTTGATACGCTTCTTGAATGTAGCGTTTCAGTGCGGTTTCATTGCCGAGTGCTTGCATCATCATCACACCTAAGAAGTCGGCGGGATGATGCGCTTTGATGTAGGCCATCCAATACGCCACCATCGCATACGCCACAGAGTGCGATTTATTAAACCCATAGTCCGCAAAGCGCACAATGTAATCATAAATTTTTTGGGCGAGCGCTTCGGAGCGTTTTTTCGCTTTGGCGTTGTTCACAAAACGGATGCGCTCATGCTCTAAGGTTTCACGGTCTTTTTTACTCACAGCCCGTCTTAATAGATCAGCGTCTTCGAGTTTATACCCTGCAAACACCGTCGCGATGGCCATGATTTGCTCTTGATAGAGTAAAATGCCTTGCGTGGAGGCTAAGATGTGATCAACTTGCGGTTCTAAAGGTGTGATGTCAGCCCCTTCATGACGACGTTTTAAGAACGTGTCAATGCTTTCCATCGGGCCTGGCCGATAAAGCGCTAAGACACTGACGATGTCTTCAAAAGAGGTCATTTTCATGCGTTTAACCAGACGTCTCATCCCGTCACTTTCAAGTTGAAAAATGCCGGTGGTGGAGCCCACTCTTAAATACTCAAACGTTTTTTTATCTTTTAGACTTAGACGGTAAAGATCGATCGGTTTCTTACGGTCTTGATTGATTTGTTTAAGCATCCGTTCAATCAGTGAAAGGTTTCTCAAGCCTAAAAAATCAATCTTTAAAAGGCCCAAGGCTTCACATTCTTTTTGTGGGGTTTGCGTCGCCATCATGTCATGTAAGCCAGGGGTTAAGGCGGTATAATGCGTCAGTGGTTGGGCCGATAAAATGACGCCAGCCGCATGGGTTGAGACATGGCGAGGCAACCCCTCTAGCCGCAGTGCGGTCGTTAACCATGTGTTGATCTCAGGAAGTTTAGTCATCCGATTACGGACGTCTTTATCTTGTTCAATCATCGCCTCGACTGTGTCGTAACGATCAATCAGTTGTGACATCTCTTCGACATAGCGGCTCTCAATGTTGAGTACGCGTGCCGTGTCCTTTAAAGCACTGCGCTTTAAAAACGTCCCAAACGTCGATAACAAGGCCACACGGTCGTGTCCGTACGTGTTTAACGCATAACGAATCATATGTTCACGTTGATCATCAGGAAAATCAATGTCAATATCAGGCATGGTTTGTCTGGCTTGATTTAAAAAACGCTCAAACAACAACCCATGTTCGATTGGATCGACATGCGTGATGCCTAAGGCGTATGCTACCAAGCTGCCTGGGGCTGAACCGCGTCCTGGGCCGACTAAGATCTTGGCTCGCCGCGCTTCTTTCATGAGGTCCCAAACCAATAAAAAATAATCAGTAAAGCCCAGCGTAATAATGACGTTAAGTTCCTTGTTAAGACGTGTTTGATATATTTTTTTATCTCCTTGGGAAATCGCTAAACGACGCTCTAAACCCTTATGTGCTAAGGCTTTTAGATAGACGTCTTTATTGACGTCTTTAGGCAACTTAACCGCAGGGAGTGTAGCTTTTGGAAAGGTTAACGTTAAATGATGCTTAAGGTAGAATTGTTTCAGTGCTTCACTGGGCGGCGTTTTATCTAAATGCGCCTCGACGTCCAATGGTTTAGACCCTAAAATTCGGCCTAAAGTCGCTGCGTAAGGGGCGTCTTCTTCACGCGCGTAACGCAGAGGTGTGAAGCCAAGTTGTGGCCGCTTATAAGCCTTGTACATCTCGCCTTCAGGCAAGATGAGATGTTTGAGTGCTAACCAAGGTTCTAAGACACTTCTCGCCTCAACGGTCGCATGCGCGAGTTGTTTTAAGCCCCCTTCATAAGGGACTAAAACCACGGTAAGGTGGTGCTCATGCGCTTTGATGTCTTCTAAAGTGAGGCGTGTTTTATTGGCTTGGTTGGTCGCGAGTGTGATTAGGGCTTCGAAGCCTTTGTGCTGACGGGCAAAAAGGAGCGCCGTGATGGGCTCCTTAAAGACACTTTCAACCAATACTTCAAGCCCCATAACCACAGGCATCTGGCGTGCTAAGGCTTTTTGATAAAAAGCAATTGCACCATGCAAGTTACGGTCAACTAAGATGGCCGGCATCTGATTCGCTTGTTGGAGATCTAACAACGCATCGAGCGTCAATAAAGCACCATTAAAACTATAAGCACTTTGGCAATGAAGAACAGTCATCTCGCCACCTCGCTTATATTATAGCACAGACCTTAGGTGCTTTTGCGGCGCTTATCGATAAGATGTTTCGCAATAAAATAAAGACCACAACACACCGAGGAGGACCATAAAATAATCTCCCCCACAACCCATGGATCAAGCTTAGAAGGTGGCTCTAACTCAAGCACAAAGGCGTGCGTTTCTTCATAGCCACCTACACCATACACACGAAGCACGTATTGGCCGCTTTCGGTTACCTCATAAGGCGATTCAATGTA
>SKGG01000083.1 GCA_007117565.1 Candidatus Izemoplasma sp.
AAAGGGTACTCATCTTGCAAGAAATCCATCATCGATACTTTATTGATTGCAAAAGCGTTGGTTCTTATCCCCGCAATCATAGAGGCTATCATTTCGTCGATGTCAAGTTGTTCTAAATACTCTTTTAAGCACGATTGTACGGTCTTTGATTGGATTTTTGCGTCACTAATAAAACGATCTATAAAGCGACTGATCACATCGGGGCGTGCTTTGAGTGTCTCCACCACTAAATCAGTCAAATACAACACTTCGACACCTTCGTCACGGAGTATTTTAGCGAAGGCATTGTGCTCTTCTAAAGCGATCTTTAAATATGGAATATCGTCAAAGAGCAATCGATGTAAAATACTTGGGGTAAGATTTTCCAGTTCTCTTCCGGGTCGATGAAGCAATACCGTTTTGAGCTTTCCAATCTCTGAAAAAACCTGTATGGACATAAGGTCCTCCTTTATTCTATATAGTTACGCGGCACCCTTTTAGAGAGGCTGGTAAAGATTTCATAAGGGATGGTGTCTACGCGTTTAGCCAAATCGTATATGGTACAGTGCGGCGCACCTAGTAAAACGACAGCGTCATGAATATTAACTTGATCGTCGACAAGTATGGTGGTTTGATCCATACTAATACGTCCCACAATCGGATAAGGTGTTTCACGAATCGATACAGCATAGTTTTGATGCGCTCGCCATAGCCCATCAGCGTAGCCTACTGGTAAAAGCGCGATTTTTTCATGTGTTTTACTTTTAAACGTGCCTCCGTAACCAACCTTTGAACCTGGGGTTATTGTTTTTATCGCAGCCACTTGAGTATGCCAAGTCAAAGTTGGGTTCAAGTCATGTTTATAAGGTTCACTACATACACCATAAAGTCCAAGTCCTACGCGTACGTGCGTTGTATAAGGATCATCTTTTTCATCGTGAAGTGTAGCCTCGGTGTTTGCAGCATGAATCAAACCCAAAGACGTCGTTTGTTGAATGATGGCGTGAAACGCTTGTCGTTGTAGATGGTATAAATCATCTTGATTTTCAGCGGTCGCAAAATGGGTATAAAGACCTTCTAGGTGGACATGGGGCAAAGACTTTAAGGATTCATAGGCATGGATTGCATGCGATTGCAAGAAACCCAAACGATGCATGCCAGTATCCACTTTTAAGTGTACTCGAATGGGTTCATCCAAGGCTTTGAGCGCTCGAATCATTGATTCATCATAGATGGTGACGATAAAATTATGATGGGCTGCTTCTTTGAGTGCGTGAGGTAATGTCGGTCCCATCAACAAAATATCTAAATCTTTGTAATGCGCTCTTAACTCTAACGCTTCTTCAACAAGGCTCACCGCAACCAATGTGACGCCTTCTTTCATGAGTGCCCCTACAACTTCAACGGCACCGTGACCATAGGCATCGGCTTTAACTACAGGTATAACGATTTTGGGCGCAACATAACGCGTGATATAACGATAATTGTGTCGAATGGCTTTAAGGTTGACTTGAAGGTGCGTCGGTCGGGGATCATTCCACATACACTTTCCTCACATACGGTGACGTCATGGTGCTTAATAGACTTCCATAACTCAAACGAAAACGAAGCACATCGCCTATAGTATAAGGTTGTTTGGACTGGGATAAATCAACAATAATGTGGTCGCTACTCGACCCTAATAATCTAATTCCCTCATCCTCTGGAATCAACTGATGATAATCCACATCTTGACGCCCAATCGCTAGGATGCCTCGCCAGTGATAGCCAACATCTTCAATCATTGGTGTTGCCCCAAAGGCATCCATTCCAATATCACCCTCGGGATAAGAAGGTTTATACTTCAATTCAATGATTTCAGTTTCGAGTATCACAACATCTTGATGTAAGTATTCTAAAGCTTTTCCATAAGCCGTTTCCCGGCCTAAAACTAAAGCTTCACCTAAGCGTAAATTATTGATTTTTGGGAAATTTATGTTTGTGTCTAAAAGGTGCAAATGAGATGAGTTTCCGCCAGAAATTAACTGTAGGCTTCGACCGATATGATGTTCAATTACATCCACTAAACGAACGAATTTTTGGAGGGTTTGCGGGGTTGGAATCACCCCTCCATAACAGGTTAGGTTTGTCGCTAAGCCGATTAGTGTTATCTGTTCACAAGCTAAAATCCCATTAAGTAACGGAATGACATCATCTTTGTAATAATGACCTTCACGTAGATCTCCTACATCAATCATAAGTACGATGTTATGATTGATGTTTTTCTTTTTTGCCGCTGCATTAAGCGCTTCAATCGTTTCAATTTCTGATTGAAACGAGATATTTACATGGTCTAAAACATCTTCAACTTCACTCATAGACGTTAGTCTTAGAAGCACTTTTGGTAAGCTTGTTTTCATGTCTTTAAGGTTCATAATTCTTGAGTCTGCAATATAAGAGACTCGTTCCTCATTTAAAACATCTATGAGTGGTTGTAAGGCACAGTAACTTTTAGAGACTGCCATCATCGAAAGCCTTGATTGGTGACATTTTTTTTTGAGTTGTCTGACATTATCTCGATAATGGTTTAGGTTCACAACGAGTCTTGGGTACATACTGACACCTCACTTAATGAAGCCCTCAAAAGGTGACGACTTTCATCAGGGTATTTCAATGATAAAACACCTAATGGTGCCATTAAATAGTCTTTATCTCTAAAGATTCTCACGTCATTTGTTGGCAGCAACTTTGTCGGTCTTTGTTTGAAGTAATCTCGAAGATACGCTGGTGAATATGGCTGATAGACCAAAGACCCACCAGTTAAAATAATGTTCTCAAGTAAGGTGCAATCTCGACCTTCAGGAATGAACTTATGTCCTTGGGAGGTATACACACGAAGTAAGTCACCTACATGACGGTCTAATGCTTTGGTGACGCACGTTTTAGCAAGTAACTCAAATAGTCCTTCATCCACCGGGTTTTTGGGGATGTAGGGTAAAGCTTTTAAGACTGCCTCAAGGTCTACATTGTATTTCTGTATAAAGGCGTTTCTATTTAAATGTTTTGCAACTTCAAAACGATTAATATAAACGCCTAAATCCCCTTCTACGGTTCGCTTTTCAATACTTTCCCCTTCGGCGTAACGTTTGAAAGCTTCGCTTGGAGGAATGATAGAATGAACGTCTGTTGTGGCCCCACCAACATCAAGGGTCATTAAGGGCCCCAAGGCATCATACAGAAGCATCGTTGCTTGCATGACTGCGCCTGGCGTTGGCATAATTTTAGCGTTTACCATCTCTTTTATATGCGTCATCCCAGGAGCATGTATGATGTGTTCTTCAAACGTCTCATAGATGACTTTTCTTAAAGGCAGAATATTGAGAAAATCGACACGTGGATAGACATTTTCAACAATAGTTAACAATGTTTTTTTTGCATGATTAGCGTATTTCGCTTTAATAGCCGTATGATTTTCGATGTTGCCAGCGTAAATAATAGGTATGTCAAAGTTCGATTCCATGATTATTTCAAGATTGCCCATAGCGACTTGCTTGTCTCCATAATCAGTGCCGCCAGCAATAATGATCATATTTAGGTTAAATGTTCTTAATGTTTCTACGTGAGAGGGTTCTAAACGACCTGCATGAATCAGGTGAAGATTAGCGCCCGCATTAAGCGCAGCTTGTTTCGCGGCTTTGACGGTCATTTCATAGACCAAACCAATCACTGCGACACGCAATCCACCGGCAGCAGAACTTGAGGCAAAAAACTCATCATACTCAAGGGTCTCAATCTTTAAACGTTCTTTTAAATCTTCAATAGCTTGATTAAGCCCTTTTCTAACATCAGTGTCAACGGTGGTTTCGGCGATGCCTCGGCCTATAAAGGTCGGTGGAGATAAATTAAATCCATTCACAATGGTGGTAGTAGAACCGATTTCAGCAACTAGAACGTCGAGCTTCATGATTGACCTTGAGCTTGTTTTTTCTCAATGATAAAACTAGCAATATGAAGTCCTTTTGTTCCGCGACCAAA
>SKGG01000091.1 GCA_007117565.1 Candidatus Izemoplasma sp.
AGCAACATTTTTTCATAAGGGTCATGACGAACGTCACTTTTTTGAGAGATCAACGTCATAAGGGCATCATCATTGTATTTGATTGAAGCCAGCAAGCGCACACTAAATAGATTACGCTGATTGGTTTCAAAAGAATCTTGCAGTTTTTCAAGAGGGTACGATGTCTTCCCTGCATTTCGGTCTGGTTGAGAGTCCCTATACGGCAAGAAAGAGAATAGGATAATAATGAGTGCCCCAAAAACAGGACTCGCGTAAATAATTCGAGCACTACTGAAGAACTCGGCACCAAAAATATTGTATATGAGTAGTAAAATAACCCCAATAAACGTTAAGAGTAAAGAGTTTTTACTCTCAGCAAACTTCTCAAGTTCCATCACCTTTTGATAAAGCGATTCTAATCGTTGTTCCATAGATTCCTCCTGCAATCGAGTCTATCGTTAAAGACTCAAAATGAAAAGGGATGTGAGTCACCATTGATTTAACGTGGTTAAATGTGACTAACAAGCATCCCTTTTTTTAGTATTCACTTCCAAAATGTGTTGATGTCTTTTTTATCTTCTAAGGTAAAATCAAGCATCGCCTTTAACAAGCTGAAATCGACTGATTGAGCCGCTTTGATTTGAAATAACATCTTTTTGAGCGTGTAGTTGTTGGTTTTAATCTTGTGTTCAAATACGGACATCGAAGGCTCTTCAGTCGCAATATTAAGGTGTCCTTTTGCTTTTGAGAAGCCTATGATAAAGGTTCCATGATGTGTGTACATTGGTTGATTCCATTTCATCACTGGGGTAAGCATCGGATACTCTGTTTCAATCCATTGGATGATTGATGCTAAGTGTTCTTGAATCTTAGGGTTCTCAATACTCTCTAAATAGTCCTTAAACAAAGTCATATAGGTTGCCTCCATTGTGTCAAGTTAGGTCATGATAGCATGAAAACCATGCCATGACAAAAAATCACTCATGCTTAAGAACGATGGATGTTAATCAAGGCGAGTTTTCTTGTAGTACTACTTTTCTAATACTTTTAAAATGGCCTCTTTGCGTTCTTGATACTCTTCAGGCGTGGTTTCATGAATGTGATTGACAAGCTTAAAATCTAACCCATCTTTGGGATAACGGGGGATGATGTGAGCGTGGCAATGATAAATCGTTTGGCCCGCTAAGACGCCAGCGTTGGTTAACACGTTCACACTGCCAGTGTTAAACGCTGTAGATACAGCATTGGCGACCTTATTGACCACTTTGAAAAATTCGCCTGCCACATCGTCTGGTAAGGCAAGGATATTGACATACTCTTTCTTTGTGATGACTAGGCAATGCCCCGGGGTGGTTTGAATAATGTCTAAAATGGCGATAAAATGTTCGTCTTCATAGACGATTTCTGCTGGAATTTCTCGTTGAATGATTTTCGTAAAAATAGTCGACATACGTTAGGCTCCTTTACTGTAGATTGAGACTTAGGATGACCTCATCAAGATGATGATGATGGATTATTTTGTTTTACTATAGGCGCTGCGTGGTTCGTAGTGTGTGTGTAATAAACGATGTAGGTCGTGCTGGCTGAGTTTATTCAAATAATCGCTATAAAGCTTTTGCACTGCAGGATTCAAGTGTGATTTTCTTAAAATCGACTTAGAATCCACGTGATACAAGACCTTTGAACGCTCCTTGATGACATCAATACGTTCAAAGTCTTTTGCTTTCACAATCGGTTGACCGCCACCATTGATGCAGCCGCCTACACACCCCATGATTTCTACAAAGTGATAGGGCTTCTCCGTCGTTTTAAGCATCTTAAGAAACTCTTTGATTGCTTTGCCGCCGTGAACGACCGCCACATTGATGGTCTGACCGGCAAGTTGATAGCTCGCTTCTTTGATGTTTTCTTTGCCACGGACCTCTTTGAAGTCCATGAGCTGAGCTTCGCTTTCTAACAAATCAGACACCGTTCTAAGTGCCGCTTCCATGACGCCACCAGTCGCCCCGAAAATAGAGGCTGCGCCCGTGTAAGTCGCTAGATCACCAAAAGGTTCCATCGGTTGAATGTTTTTAAAGTCAATGCCTCGGCGTCGAATGAGGCGACTGAATTCACGGGTCGTCAAGACAATATCGACATCTTTATAATTATCTCTACCCATATCTTCTCTTTGAGCCTCGGCTTTCTTAGCCACACACGGCATAATGGATACCGAGATGATGTCTTCACTCGCCAAATTTAAGCGCTTCGCGTAATACGTTTTGATTAAAGCACCTGCCATTTGCTGAGGCGATTTACACGTTGAAATATTGGGGATAAATTCTGGATGATACAACTCTAAATAGTTAATCCATCCAGGAGAACAAGAAGTGAACATCGGTAAGACGCCATCGTTTTGTAAGCGTTCAAGAAGTTCACTGCCTTCTTCGACAATTGTTAAGTCGGCTGTGAAATTGGTATCGATGACTTCATCGACCCCAAGCAGATTAAGCGCCGCAAACATTTTACCTTCAACGTTCGTACCGACAGGATAGCCAAATTCCTCTCCTAAAGTGGCGCGAATCGATGGAGCAACTTGAACGACCACTTTTTTATGTGGATCACGAACCGCTCGTTCGAAATCACGGATGTGGTCTTGTTCCCGTAAAGCGCCTGTTGGACATGTCTGTATACACTTCCCGCAGTAGATGCATCCGGCATCTTCTAAGGGTCTAAACTGAGCAGGCCCAACAATCGTTTTATTGCCCCGTTTGTTGAAGTTCAACACGCCGATGCCTGTATAGTTTTGGCACGCGGAGACGCAACGACCGCAAAGCACACATTTTGACGAGTCAATCACCATTGAAGGACTCGAATCATTGAGATGCGCTTTTTTGAGTTCATAGCCATATAAATCAGAGTACTCATTCATGATTGAATAACGTCTTAATAGATCTAAAAACTCACAGTTTTCTTCACGCGAGCACTTAAAGCACTCGAAATGATGATTGGATGCTAATAAGTCTAGGTTTGTAGAGACATAATCGTAGATTTTCTTGGTGTCTGTGATAATGCTCATGCCGTCATAAACGAGCGTTTTACACGCTGGTTTTAACGTGCTTTGTTGATCGACTTCCACCGAACATAATCGACAATTGCCATCTTCATGCATACTGTCTAAAAAACACAGTCTTGGAATGATAAAGCCGTTTTCTTCAGCGGCTCTTAAAATTGAATAATACTCGGGCACATTGAGCGTTTTACCATTAATGGTGATTTCAACGAGTTTAGCCACGAACTTCACCACCTTTAATGGTTTTAATGGAACCTACCGGGCAAGCTTGCTTACAAGCGCCGCAACGGATGCACAAATTCATGTCAAGTTTATGAATCGCATTTGGCCACCCAGTAATGGCTCCGATAGGACAGTTGATCGCGCACTTCGTGCACCCAACACAGGTCTCATCAATAATGTAGTGCGTTAGATCACGACAAACACCCGCAGGGCAATGATGATCATAAATGTGAGCTAGATATTCTTCCCTAAAATGTTTCAACGTTGAAATAACTGGTTTGGGCGCAGTTTGACCCAAACCACAGAGTGAGGTTTCTTCAATCATTTGAGCCAATCGTTCTAAGTTCTTAAGATCGTCTAAATCGGCTAAGCCACTAGATATCTTCACTAAAATATCATACATGCGTTTGGTGCCTTCACGACAAGGCGTGCATTTTCCGCACGATTCTTCCACTGTAAACTCAAGATAGAAGCGGGCGACATCCACCATACAATTGTCTTCATCCATCGCAATCATCCCACCAGAACCCATCATTGAGCCTAAGGCCGTGAGATTATCGAAATCGACAGGGGTGTCTAAGTCATGGTCGACAATACACCCACCCGAAGGGCCGCCTGTTTGAATGGCTTTGATTTTCTTACGGTTAGGAATGCCACCCCCAATATCAAAGACGACATCTCTTAAGGTTGTGCCCAT
>SKGG01000044.1 GCA_007117565.1 Candidatus Izemoplasma sp.
ATTAACCGATTGGTTAAAAAAGGCTATTGTTCGCGGTATCATTTAGAAGATGACTTGCGGAAGGTCTATGTGAAACTCACCCACAAGGGCGAGGCTGCCTTATCGGAACACGAACAGTTTCATGCGGATATGATCGATGCTGTGATGCATGATCTGAACGTGAAAGATACGCCAGTCTTGATTGAAGCCCTGGGACGTTTACTAACTTTTTTTAAATCGCAATACAAGTGACATACCTTT
The DNA here is from genome assembly GCA_007117565.1 of Candidatus Izemoplasma sp. The sequence goes on from SKGG01000044.1 coordinate 241, forward strand.
ACATCCCCTTTGTTCAGTGATAAAATGAAGCAGTCTTTTATCCAGACGCAAGGGGGTGTTTTTTTATGGCCATCTCATCGGACATCATGCGCGGACATTTAGAAGGTATTATCTTAAAACTCATCATTGAAAAAGATCGCTATGGCTATGAAATTGCGACCACCATAAAGAAACAAACCGGTGGAAAGTTTGAGATCAAAGAAGCCACCCTTTATGCGCTCGTGCAAAGACTTGAGCAAAAAGGGTTCATTCGCTCTTACATTGGCGATAAATCGTTTGGTCGTAAGCGTCGGTATTACACCATTACAGAAGAAGGCAAAGTGTATTTCGCCTTAAAAAAAGCGGAATGGTTAGAACTCAAGATCATTTTGAACACGTTGTGGGAGGAAAATCATGACCAAGTTGCGTGAATATGTTGAACGATTGTTCAAAAAAGAACCCCACCAAAAAGAAACGATCGAACAAATCATTGAGATGTTATCGGAAAAAGTCGACGATTTAAAAGATGCCGGACTCAGTGAAGATGAGGCTGTCGACCAAACCATTTTAGAGTTTGGCGATTACGAAGATTATTACATTCCAAGCTTAGAAAAAGAAAAACGTCGTTACCGACGTTTGAAAACGATCCATCATTATCGCAACGACTTAGTCTTTGCGAGCTTAGCCACACTCATCATCATTGGCATGTTGGTGCTCCTTAACATTTTATACATCGATCAATTTGGACCGTGGTCTATTTTCCCCTCTTTAGGGCTACTTTTTTGGCCACTTTCACTGCTTTATAAATGGCTCAACCGCCGCAGCGGTGATTAAGGACGGATGTTTTTGGATACAAAAAAAATGGTGCTTTTAGCCATCCTTTTAGCCGCCAGTGTGGTCTTAAATATTGTCGAGCGCGTCGCGCTTGGTGGGCTCACGGGGTTGCCGATGATTCGGCTAGGGCTAGCGAACATTATCATTCTTATCATTCTTTATATTTATTCCGCCAAAGATGCGTTTTTAGTGCTCATTTTACGCATCTTTTTGGTGGGTCTTTTTACCGCGCTTTTCTCGCCCACGTTTTGGTTATCGTTTGGGGGCGGGTTGATGGCCTATCTTTTAATGGTCAGTTTTAAAGCCACACAGTGGTTTTCGATCATCGGTGTGAGTGTCGTGGGTGCCTTTGGTCATGCGTTAGGTCAAGTGCTTGTGGCGATGGTGTTACTTTCCACGCAAGAACTGTTTTTATACCTTCCCTTTTTAGTGGGACTCTCGATTCCTACGGGGGTCTTTACCGGCTTGATCGCCCTTAAGATGGTACGCATCTTATCACAAACATTTTACTTAGACGAATCCGAAGCTTAAATCAAAAGGGTGACTCCGAGGAGTCACCTTTTGTGTTTATAACCAAGCCTTTAAGGCGTCTTTCAGTAGATTGGTCAGTGTTTTAGAACGTCGATTTGCCACCGCCACGACATGCGCATGATCGTGGTTTTTTTGTTGGATGCCAGTCGCAAGATTCGTCACTAAGCTGATCGCCGCCACCTTTAAGCCAAGCGCATGCGCTAAGATGACTTCAGGCACGGTCGACATCCCAATGACATCGGCGCCTAACCGTTTAAACGCTTCAATCTCTGCTTTCGTTTCATAGTAAGGCCCCATAAAGGACGCATAAGTGCCTTCAACGTACGGTTCATTATGGGTGTCATACACCGTTTTTAAATGTGATCTTAACCCCACATCAAACGGTTCAGTCATGTCAGGAAAACGGGTCGTACCAGGCAATGTTTCGCCGATGAGAGGGTTACTAGGCATGCCATTGATGAAATCACTAAGCACTAAGAACGAACCCACATCGACTTTCGCGGTGTTAATCCCGCCACACGCATTCGTTAAGACGAGCGTTTCAATGCCAAGCTGATGGTAACACGCCACCAAATGCGTGACTTCACGCATCGTAAAGCCTTCATAAAAATGACGTCTACCTTGTTGAATGAGTAGGGGCTTACCATCTAACAACCCATAAACCAGTTGGCCTTGATGGCCCGCAATGCTGGTGGTTTTTGCGTGTGGAATGTCGTTAAATGAGAGTGTCTTCAAGGTCTCAAACCCCTCTTCAAACGTGATTCCTGAACCAAGCACCACCACCGCTTTAGGGATGCTTGGAAGATGCGTTTTTAAATAGTTGGTGGTTTCTTGAAGTTTAGTCATCAACAATCTCCAATAAGAAGCGCTCAGTGAAGCCTTCTGTGGTATGAATCGACCCATCTAGGCCGTAGATAATCCCATGGTAGCCTTCAAGCGTTTCAAGTCGTTCTAACGCTTCTTCGACCGTCAAGATAAAGAGCGCGGTCGCCCAAATGTCTCCAATCAAGGCATCTTCTCCGACAATCGTCACCGCCCGCATGGTGTTGGAGGGTTCAAGCGTCCGTGGATCGATGATGTGGTGATACCTTATCCCATCGACCATGTAGTAGCGCTGATAATCGCCACTGGTCATCACGTTGGTGTTGCTTAAAAGCGACACACGCGCAAAACTTTGGGGTAAAAACGGGGGACTCTCTGGATCGGTTAAACCAATGACCCAGCGGCCATTGTCTCTTACTGGATGAATCCCATTGACTTCAATGTTAGACGTGCCAGCGTTCAAGATAAAGCCAGCCACACCCTCATGTGCGTTTAAATAATCGCCGACCACCCGCGCCGCAAAGCCTTTCCCAATGCCGCCTAAATCGAGGCTTGCACCGTCTTCTAAACGGACGGTTAAGGCAGTGTCATCTAAAATGACGTTCTCAATGCCCACAAACGCTTGAGCCGCTTCTAACGCTTCTCTTGAAGGCACCGCGCAAGGCCCGCCTTCATTACAGCGAGTGAGCGCATCGCCCCAAAGATCTAACACAGGCCCAAGCGTAATATCAAAGAGTCCATCGGTGATGGTGTAGTAATCAATCGCTAAAGCAATCATCTCAAAAAGCAGAGGATCAATCTCATGATCGACGCCAGGATGTTGATTGATATAATAAGGATTATTGACACCTTCAAACTCTGTGTAACGAGTAGCCATTTGATGGATGTGTCGATAAATCGCTTCCGTGCAGGCTAAAATCACCTGTGCATCGACCCCATCTTCAACAAAAATACTGAGCGATAAGTTCGTATCAAAATAGCTTGTCAGCGTTTGGTTATGCCGATCTAACCCGGCGGTAGGCCGGTTTAAATCAGGCGCGTCCCGCCAAAGGTCAGGACTGCCCTCACACGCTTCAAGCATCGTTAAAGGCCCTGTCGGTGTTGGGTCACCGCAGGCTTGTAAGATGAAGACAAACCCTAAAGTGAGCCATAAAAAAAGTGTTTTTTTCAAGGTCATCGTTCCTTTCAATCTGTATTATAGCACAGATTAAAATGCGGTAAACAGTTTCTTGCCTCGCATGCTATAATAGGCTGAGGTGACGCCATGATTACACAACATAAACGACTCAAACACCCCCCCTTTATTGATCTCACCTACCCTGCAAAAGACACCTTGAAGGTGGCGGTTGGTGAGCAGGTCATGTGTGGGGAATGGATCAGTGACTTACGCTATGCGCCACTCAGTGGAAAGGTCTTAGAAATCAATCATGAGATGCGCTACATCCGTATTGAAAACGACCGTCAAGACACCTTAAGTGACGATTTTTTGCGTTTGAATACAAAAGAACGTGTGCGTCGGTATTTTAGCCCCA
>SKGG01000035.1 GCA_007117565.1 Candidatus Izemoplasma sp.
GGGGACTACCATCGTTAACACCGCCAACATAATAACCGCATACACATACCAACGTTCAAAGTGTTCAATGCGTGTGTGTGCCTTCGGTTGATCCACTTGGGCCCGTTTGACAAAGTCGACAATTTTTTGCACCACCGAGGCTTCAGGGTCGACGTCTGTACGCACAATTAAGACCGCTTCTTCATTGAGCGATCCTGCAAACACTTGATCGCCAACGGTTTTGCTCACGGGCATAAATTCGCCGGTGATGGCCGATTCATTTAAGGCGCTTGAGCCTTCCACCACAACCCCATCCACAGGCACTTGTTGACCCACTTTGACCATCACCAAATCACCGATGGATAAGGTCTTAATCGACACTTCTTGCGTGTCGCCTTGGTCATATAACAACGCCGTCTCTGGCGCTAAATTCAAAAGACTGCTCAACGCTTTCTCACTTTTCGCACTGGCATACGACTCCATGACGCCACTGATTGAAAAGATCAAAATTAAGATGGCCCCTTCAGAATAGTTGCCCGTAAGATAAGCCGCAAGGGCCGCAAAAATCATCAAAAACTCAACGTTTAAATGACGATCTTCAATCGTTTTTTCAAGCCCTTCTTTTGCTTTGGCAAACCCACCAACCGCAAACGCAATCCCATAAAGGATCATCACCGTAAGCGTACTTGGTGACGCAAAGCGTTCCAAAATCAAGGCAAGGATAATAAGGACAAACGATACAACGACCGCAAGGGTTTCTAAAACTAAGATTATTTTTTTCATGATGGTCACCTCATTATGTATCATAGCACTAAACAAAGCGGTTTAAACCCCCTTAGAGTTAAAAAGATTCTAAATAAGGCGTTCTTATTTAGAATCTTTATCAAGAGTCTGTTTTAAATGCTCATGGTATGCATTTATGTGGTTGATTAAGGTGTCAAAGGTACTGAGTTGAACCAGTGTTTTACGGAAATGGGTGCTGTCTTTTAAGCCTTTTACATACCACGCCGCAAGTGAGCGCATCTCTAAGACGGCGAGCTTTTCGCTTTTGAGTTGGGCCAGTTTAAACGCATGTTCTTTCATAAAGGTGAACCGTGCGTCTAAAGAAACCTCTTGAGTATACGTACCGGTTTTTAAATAGGCAATGGTTTGCTCAATGATCCAGGGATTTTCTAACACCGCTCGACCAATCATCACGCCATCCACGTGAGTGGTTTCAATCATCTTTTTAGCATCTTCTGGGGTTTTGATGTCGCCGTTACCGATGACGGGAATATCCAGTGCTTCTTTGACAGCTTTAATCGTCATTAAATCAACGTCTCCACGATACATCTGTGCGCGCGTGCGACCGTGAATCGCTAAAAGACTCGCCCCTCCAGCTTGAGCCGCTAAGGCGACTTCGACAGCGTTTTTTTCGTGGTCGTTCCAACCGGTCCTAATTTTCACACTGACAGGTTTTGTGGTCGCTTGTACAACGGTTTCGACCAACTGTTTGACACGGTTAGGGTCGCGCATCAATGAAGCCCCACCGTTGCCTTGAATGACTTTAGGCACAGGACAGCCCATGTTGATGTCAATCATCGTCGCTTGTGTGTGTTGATCAACATAGCGTGCTGCAAACGAGAGTGCCTCTAAATCATCGCCAAAAAGCTGCACATTGACGCGTCCCTCATCTTCATTGATTTGGGCCATTTTTAACGTCTTTTTATTTTGATAAAACAGCGCTTTATCGCTGATCATTTCCGTGTACATGAGCGCCGGTTCGAACCGGGCCATCATCGCTCTAAAAGCCGCATTGGAAATGCCCGCAAGAGGCGCAACGATGACTGGGTTCACAAACTCTAATGGGCCTACTTTTAACATGGATAACCTCCTAAAACGTGCTTTTTATTATGCCATAAGACGTCACTTTAGGCAATCCTCTTTCAAAGCTTAAAAGACAGTGTTATAATGCTTGCGGTGATAACTATGAACGATACATTAATCAAAGCTTACGCCTTTAACGACAACGCCCGGGTGTATGTCGCAACGACCACACAATTGGTTAAAGAAGCTCAAAAGATTCACGATCTATGGCCCACAGCCAGCGCCGCTTTAGGACGCTTTTTAACTGGCAGTGTGATGATGGGTGCAATGTATAAAGGTGCTCTGAATCATGACGATACCGAACTGACGCTTCGCATCGATGGTGATGGCCCTCTTGGCGGAATGGTCACGACGACCAACGCCTTAGGACACGTCCGTGGGTATGTGGGGAACCCTCATGTCTTCATGCAATATAGTTCAGGAAAACTCAACGTCAAAGCCGTGGTAGGTGAGGGCCATTTACACGTCACTAAAAATCTCAAAGTCCGCGACATCTTCACCTCGAGTGTGAAGCTCACCAGTGGTGAAATTGCTGAGGATTTTGCGTATTATTATACCGCGAGTGAACAAATTCCTTCCGCTGTCTCCCTCGGTGTGCTTGTGGGTGAAGATAACCATGTTTTAGCCGCAGGTGGGGTCATCATTCAAATGTTGCCTGGGCACAAAGAAGATGACATCGTAGCGGTTGAAGAAGCGTTAAAAAAACTCCCACCCATCAGTGAGTGGATTGCGCAAGGCCACGATGCTTTAGACACCCTCAAAAAGCTCACGGGGGACGAACATAAGCTGTTAGAAACGATGCCTCTGAGCTATCAATGCGATTGCTCGCGAGACACGTTTGAGCGCGGGCTCATTGCGCTTGGGGAAGAGGAACTGTTAACGATGATCGATGAAGACGGTCATATTGAAACCACGTGTCATTTTTGCGGCACGAAAGAACGTTTTTCCCCAGACGATGTCGCAGCACTCATCAAAGAAGCTCGTCAATAAAAAATGAACCCGCTGGGGTTCATTTTTTCATTTTTAAGCTAGAATCGTCGGTTTTCCGTGAATAATGACGGTGACTAAATCTAAAATCCATAAGAGCGCCCAGCCTGCTAACAACCAAACAATGCCTGCGATAATGAGAACCACATCGTTTTTATGAATGCCTTTAGCTAAACGGTAAATCCCCCATGCTAGTCCGTCGATAAAGGGTAATGCTAAAATGAGTTTTACAATCCATGGTAAATTGTCATACGCTTTAACAATGTCTTTCATATCGTTCCCCCTTTTTTTTTCTATCATACCACATCTAATTAAGGTTTATTTAATTTATGTGGTGTACAAGGGAAATTTTTCGGTCAGCTTTTTGACTTCTTCTTTCACCGACGCTAACACAAACGCATTTTCAGGATTCATCAATGTGTCATGAATGAGATTAGCAATCACTTCCATAGACGCCACATCAAAGCCTCGCGTCGTTAGGGCAGGCGTGCCTAAACGAATCCCGCTCGTGATAAATGGTTTTTCTGGATCGTTAGGGATCGTGTTTTTATTACAAGTAATGTGCACCGATTCTAAAAGCTTTTCAGCCGCTTTCCCTGTCAAGCCGCTTTTTGCTTTCACGTTTACCAACACAAGATGATTGTCGGTGCCCCCACTGATGACAGGAAAGCCTTTTAAGACCAAATGACTCGCCAGTGCTTTAGCGTTTTGAACCACACGGGTTTGATACGCTTTAAAGGATGGTTGTAACGCTTCATGAAAGGCTGCGGCCTTTGCGCCAATGAGATGCATTAAAGGGCCTCCCTGAATACCAGGGAAGACCTTACGGTTGAGTGTTTTAATGATGGTCTCATCGTTCGTTAAAATGATGCCTCCACGTGGTCCACGTAAGGTTTTATGCGTGGTTGAGGTCACAATATGCGCGTGATCGCAAGGATTGGGATGCAACCCC
>SKGG01000014.1 GCA_007117565.1 Candidatus Izemoplasma sp.
GTATTCGTTCAGAAATGCTCGGTGTTAACTTAACCGAAGCACAAGTCGCCCCAGATGCTTCAGACATGTCAACCGCAGCTCAAAGCATGTTAAGTGCTAATGTTGATGTCATCTTAATTGCGGCAAACCAAGTGCCAGCCTCAGTCGCCGCTCGTGCTTTGGCCGCTGCAGGGAGCTCAACGCCTGTGGTTACCAGTTATGTCAATGCGGATGCGACTTGGTTAACGTTAGTAGAAGAAGTTTTAGGCTCATACGATGTTTACGCGTCGGCATGGATCGATGTTTTAGGATCTCCAGATGATCTCAATTCATTTGTGACTGAAGTTTCTAAAATTGATCCTGCACTCGCTGGAAACGCGTTTGCGTTTGCTGGTTGGATTGCAGCCGCAACCTTTGTTGAGGGTTTACGTCGTGTTGGTGAAGACGACCTTACTTGGGAAAGTTTCATTGATGCCATGGAATCTGCACCAATTGAATTACCGTTTGGCGTCGTTGTTGACTACGCGAACAACCGTCGTGTAGGCACACAAGCGATGGCATTCTTAAAAGCTGGTTCAACCGATGGCGTGCTTGCTTGGGATACCATTCAACCAATTCAAACCATCACCGACATACTCGAATAGCATACGACTAGGGGTGATTCGTCACCCCTTTTCTTAATTTACTTAAGGAGTGAGCAGTTTGGCTAAAAACATACCTTTACAAGCCGCATTAGATCTCGTCAAAGATGGAGATCATATTGTGGCCGGAATGGCGGCCAGTGAGGGCCGTGCCTTTTTTGAACAACTTCACACCATCGCCCCTCGTATTAACCATGTGAGTATCGATAATTGTCTTCCTTTAGCGCCCTATCCTTTCATCGTCGATGAAGATTACACGACAAAGTTTGCTATCAATAGTTGTTTTTTCTCTGGAGATTTACGGAAGGCTTATCGTCGTGGTCATGTTCAATACATCCCTAATCATCTTCATTTTGCAGGTGTCAAGCGTGCGGCATACAAACGTCCAGACGTCTATGTCGGTAACGCAACCCCGCCCGATAAGCATGGCTTTGTGTCATTATCCCTCTCAAACGTGTATGAAAAACACATGATTGCACAAGCCAAAATTGTTATTTTAGAAATCAACCCTAAACTCCCTCGCACTCTCGGTGATTTAGAGTTACATATAAACGATGTAGATTATGTCGTTGACGTGAACTACGATGTGCCAGAGCTACCCGATATGGAACCTAATGAAAAAGATCAAAAGATTGGTCAGTTGATTGCTCAACACATCCACGATGGCGATTGCTTACAACTAGGTATTGGCGGAATCCCGAATGCTGTGGCGCTTGCGCTTACAGATAAGAAAGATTTAGGCGTTCATACAGAAATGCTCACTACTGGTTTTATGAAACTTTATCAAAGTGGTGCCATTTCAAATAAACGCAAAACGCTTCATCCTGGGAAGATGGTCGCAGCGTTTGCCTTAGGCACACGTGCGCTCTATAATTTTATTGACGATAACCCAGCAGTTATGTTACTCGATGGAAACTATGTGAATGACCCAATGATAATCGCTCAAAACGATCATCAAGTGTCCATTAATACGACCATCGAAATCGATTTAACAGGCCAATGTTGCTCAGAATCCATTGGGCCCATCCAATTCAGTGGTACAGGGGGTCAAACCGACACCGCTGTGGGGGCACAGCGAGCCCGCGGAGGACGGAGTTTCATTGCACTATATTCTACGGCCAACGTGAAAAACCCGCTCACTGGAGAACGTGAAGAAATCAGTAAAATTGTCCCCATGTTAAAACAAGGGGCAGCAGTGACCCTCTCACGTAATGATGTTGACTATGTAGTCACAGAGTATGGGGTCGCAAGATTGAAAGGTCTGTCGATTAGAGAGAGAACAGAAGCGTTAATTGGGATTGCTCATCCTAAATTTAAAGAGGCCTTAACCGAAGAAGCGAAAAAACTTGGGTATCTTTTATGAGCACCTTTCATTATCAAGATAAAACCATTTACTACGAGTATGAAGGCAATCAGGGCCCTGTTTTAGTCTTGCTCAACGGCATCATGATGTCGGTCAAAAGTTGGGAACCTTTTAAAGAAGTGTTTACCAAACATTGTCGTTTATTAAGACTTGATTTTTTAGATCAAGGTCAAAGTTCTAAAATGGCTGGACCCTATACCCAGGCCATTCAAGTGACTGTTTTAAAAGCACTCATCAACCATCTAAACCTTAACGACATTCATTTAGCAGGTATTTCTTATGGGGCATCCATTGCGTTACAATATGCCGTGGCTTATCCAAATGATGTTAAAAGGCTCATGGTCTTTAACGGTGTCGCCAAAACCTCACCTTGGTTAAAAGCCATTGGCGATGGTTGGAATGAAGTCGCGAAAACACGTCAGGGCTTAGCGTACTATCACATCACCATCCCGTTTATCTATTCACCACGTTTTTATCAAAAACAACAAGAATGGATGGAGAACCGTAAAAAAATGTTGGTTGAAGTCTTCTCAAATCCTGAGTTTTTAGACGCGATGATTCGTTTAACGATCAGCGCTGAAACGCATGATACACTCGCGGATTTACCTAATGTCAAGATCCCAACATTGATTGTCGCAAGTGAAGATGATTATTTAACGCCGCCGTTTGAGCAGCAACGTATCCATGAGGCGATGCCCAACGCAACGTTAGTCTATTTTCCGAAAACAGGGCACGCATCCATGTATGAACAACCCGCTTTGTTTACTTCGACCATCTTAGGGTTTTGTTTTGAAGATGACGCTAATTATCCTATCTAGGAGGAGGCATTATGAAAAAAACCATTCAATTGAATCAAGAAACATTCGCGTATTGCGAGTGGCATGAACAGGCCAAAGAAGTGGTCTTGCTAATTCACGGCAACATGTCAAGTTCTCTACATTATTTACCGATTGCGCCTATGATTGCTGAGCAATACCGAGTTTTAGCCCCTGATTTAAGAGGCTTTGGAGACAGTACGTATCATCAACCCATCGAACATCTTGACGATTTTGCGGACGACTTAGTCGCCTTTATGGATACCCTAAAGGTTGATCAAGCCCATCTTGTCGGCTGGTCGACAGGCGGCGGCGTTGCGTTATCGTTAGCAGCACGCCATCCCGCACGGGTCATCAGTGTGACGCTCATTGAGAGTGCGTCTGTAAAAGGCTATCCCATCTTCAAAAAAGATGAAGCTTTTCAACCCATCTTAACTGAAATTTATCAATCAAAAGAAGCGATGGCACTTGATCCTGTGCAAGTGCTTCCTGCCCAACAAGCGATGGAAAAAGGCGATCTTGATTTTATGCGACAAGTTTGGCAAGCCGCCATTTATAACGTGAAAGTACCTGATGAAGAAGCCTTAGCGTTAAACTTATCTGAGACACTTAAACAGCGTAATTTGATTGATGTTGACTGGGCCTTAATGACGTTTAATATGTCGCATGAATCCAATGGTGTCGTTGAAGGCAGCGGCTTAATAGATGAATTGATTGCACCCATTTTAAACATCTGGTCACGTCAAGACTATGTTATTCCTGAAGTGATGTTTAAACAAAACGAGGCGTTGTTGCCAAACGCTGAACATCTGATTTATGAGGATGGGTCACATTCGCCCATCACGGATTTCCCTGAACGTTTAGCGCACGACATCTTGACCTTTATTAAGAAGCAATAAGTAAAAAAAA
>SKGG01000034.1 GCA_007117565.1 Candidatus Izemoplasma sp.
CCTTGTTCATTGAAGCCTAAGACATGGACATCGTCTGTTTTGACAATCGCATCCAACAATTGGGCAATCTTAAAAGCGTCTTCTTCATCGAAGACGATGTTGACTTTACCGGGTTCGATGAGTTCGGCACTGGTCGTTAAAACATACTCATACTGGGATGAGTCAATGACTTTTAACTTTTCTCTTAAACGTGCGCGCTGATGCTTAGGCACTTTAAGTTTGAACATCTCGAACCTCCTGACCCATAAAAATTGTAGCGCTTTTATTTTACCATAAAAAAACAGAAACTCCGAAAGGGATTTTTCTAGCCTAGTTGCGCCTTAAAAAACCGATAAAGTTTCGCTACCGGTAATCCCATGATGCTTGCGTAGTCGCCTTCAATTTTTTTGACAAACTTAATCGCCTCGCCTTGAATGGCATAAGAACCTGCTTTACCAAAAGGCTCCTTGGAACTGACGTATGCTTCAATTTCATGGCGTTTTAGTGGATAAAATTCGACCGTAGCTAAATCGTGTAACTTTATAACTTCTTGTGTGGGTGAAATTAAAATGCACGCGCTAATGACATCATGAGTGCGTCCTGACAACTGTTCAAGCATCGCGATGGCTTCTTGTTCATTTTCGGGTTTTCCTAATAAAATTTGATCGAGGGCAACCACTGTATCACAGGCTAAGATCCATTGATTTGGGTAATGTGAAGCGGCGGCGTTCGCTTTTAAAGACGCGTTATCGTAAGCGGCTTGTAATCCACTTTGTGTGTGTGATAATGATTCTTCCACCTCAAGATGGACGACCACAAAGGGCCATCCCACATAAGGCATGAGTTCTTTACGACGTGGGGATGTACTGGCTAAGATGATGGGTTTCATATTTCCTCCTTGAGATGCCTTTATTGTCGCATGATTGAATGTAAAATACAATCACAATCCCTTAAGATTATTAAGTTCTCTATGCTATAATAAACGCATGAATGAAGACGTTTTAGCACAAGTTTTAAAGCGCATAAATGACCACGATGCTAAGCGTTATGTCCTAGCTATAAGTGGCGGGGTTGATTCCATGGTCTTATGGCATCTTTTTAAACGTAGTCAAAAGGCTTATGTCGTAGCACATGTCCACCATCACCAACGCCAAGCGTCCGATGAGGAACTTGCTTACATTAAGCATCAGTGTGCGCTTGAAAACACCCTTTTTTTTGAGCATCACTTAACGCTTAAAGACACACAGAATTTTCAAGCCGTTGCCCGTCAAGCACGGCTAACCTTCTTTAAAAAAATCGCCCAGCAACAACAGTGTGATGCGATTGTTCTTGCGCATCATGCGGACGATCAACTCGAAACAGTTATCATGAGACTGTTAAGGCGCAGTTATTGGCGAACTTGGCCTGGCATGATGGTCTCAACCCCCTTTCATGATGCCGTCTTGTTTCGACCATTGATTGAACAAAGTAAAGACGAGATAACGAACTACGCTGAAACACATCATATCCATTATTTTGAAGATGCGTCTAATCGTTCTTTGCGCTACACACGTAATCGTGTCCGCCATCAAACATTGCCCTATTTAACCAAACAAAACACACATATTTTACCTCAATTAAACGAGCTAAGAACACTGGTAAAACGCTTTGATAAAAGCTATAATTCTTTTTTTAAAGACCACCATCAACATAAACTAAATCGTCTTTTCTTTCTCTCACTTCCCCCTCGTTTACAACACACTTTTTTTAAAGATTGGCTAGCTTACCAAGGTGTAGGGCATTTAAGTCGTGGTGTCTTAAGAACTCTCATTCAATCCATAACACAACAACAAAAGCCACTCTATCTGCCTTTATCGAAACACACGCTGTTAGCATCAGCATACGACGAACTCTATCTCACAAGCCACGCTCCACCACAAACCGAGCTGGTCATTCCTACCTTTGGAACCTATGCCTTAGAGGCGCATCGATGGGTCGCTGTGACAAAAGAAAAAAACTTGTCAGAGGGGTCAGAAACGTGGGAGTTATGTTATAATAAATCAACATTTCCCATGACGATTAGACATCGCAAACCGGGCGATGTTATTCTTATGTCTTATGGTCATAAAAAACTTAAAGATTTGTTGATTGATTTAAAGATTCCAAAACCTGATCGCGATCGGTTATGGGTCGTTGAAAGCAATCAAAAGATTGTGGGCATTTTAGGTCTTTCCTTGAAGCTTAAGAAGGAAACATGCGCTCATAAAATTTATCTCACAGAGGTGTCTCATGATGAATAACGACATTGCTGAAGTCTTAGTATCACGCGACGAAATTAACAGTATGGTCAAGCAACTTAGTCACGCCGTGACAGAAGATTACAAAACCAAAAACCCATTAGTGGTGGGTCTCTTGAAAGGTTGTGTCCCTTTTATTTCTGACCTTTTAAAAGAACTTGATTTTATCTTAGAGATCGATTTCATGGATGTCTCCAGTTACCATGGTGGCGTTCAGTCCACAGGCGACATCAAAATTATCAAAGATTTATCTACCCCTGTCAAAGGGCGTCATGTTTTAATTGCAGAGGACATTGTCGATTCAGGTCGCACCATCCAAGCGATTCGTGCCCTTTTACTTTACCGTGGGGCTTTATCAGTAAAAGTGGTCACTTTACTCGATAAACCTAAGGGACGTGTGGTAGAATTACAACCTGACTACATTGGTACAACCATTCCGGATGCGTTTGTGGTAGGGTATGGCTTAGACTATCAAGAACGTTATCGGAACTTACCGTACGTCGGCACGTTAAAGCCGAGCGTGTACGAATCAAACAAGGAGTGATACTATGGCACAAAAACAGCCACCAAAAAGACCAATGAACAACCGTGCCAATCAGATCGGCAACCTCGTGGTGATGATGCTGATCTTGTTATTTGTTTTTTCAGTGATCTGGGCATTCACCCAAAATGGAAGCGAGCCTAGACAACTTAATGTCACCACATTCACAAGCGAACTTAACGCGGGGAACGTCGAAACCATTCGTTCCACTCCCATTACCGGTGAAAGCAATATCGGGGCTTTCGTCTTAGAGGGTCGTTTACGTTCTGGACAAGACTATATTGTTGAAGTTCCTTCAATCTCAACCTTAGATGAAATTCGAGCAGTCGCGACCGCCAACGACATTCCTTTTGTACATACACGAGCGTCAACGTACAACTTCTGGAACGTCCTCATTATTCTCTTACCCATTATTCTGATTGTCATCTTTATCGGCTTTTTCATGCGTTCAAGTGGCGGAAACAACCGTGCGTTTGATTTTGGTAAAAGTCGTGCGAAACTCAACCGTGGAAAAACTACCACTTTTAAACACGTAGCTGGGGTGGATGAGGAAAAAGAAGAGTTATCTGAGTTAATCGATTTCTTGAAAGATCCTAAAAAATACATTGCCTTGGGCGCACGTATTCCTAAAGGTGTCTTACTTATCGGACCTCCAGGAACAGGTAAAACCCTATTAGCCCGGGCAGTGGCTGGTGAAGCCAACGTACCATTCTTTAGTATTTCTGGCTCTGATTTCGTAGAAATGTTTGTCGGTGTCGGGGCTTCCCGTGTACGTGACATGTTTAAAACCGCCAAACAAAGTTCTCCCTGCATCATTTTCATCGATGAGATTGATGCGGTTGGTCGTCAACGAGGCAC
>SKGG01000072.1 GCA_007117565.1 Candidatus Izemoplasma sp.
AATCCGGTGCCTGTCATTGTCATTTCTGCGAAAACAAGCAACACGGATAAAGCGTTTAATTTAGAGTTAGGCGCAGATGATTACATTACCAAACCCGTCTCTGTGATTGAATTGGTGGCCCGTATTAAAGCGGTGTTAAGACGCTATCAAACAAGTGTGGCGAAAGACACTGATGTTTACCGCTACAAAGATGTCACGCTCAATACAGCGAAGCGTGAAGTGTACAAAGGCGAAGATTTAGTTAAGCTCACGTTAAAAGAGTACTTAATTTTAGAGCTCTTACTAAGCAACCCTGACCAAGTGTTTAGCAAAAAAGCGCTTTATGAGCGTGTTTGGAAACAAAAATATCAAGATTCAGACAACAGCATCAATGTGCACATTCGGCGTTTAAGAACCAAAATTGAAGACGATCCAGAAACGCCCCAAATCATCGTGACTCTTTGGAGTTATGGGTACCGATTGGGGCATGTTGAGGCGTCTAAAAAATGACGCAAGAAGGCCAGCGAAACTCGCTTAAGAGGATGCCTTATCTTAGTGATCAGGACATCTACAGAATTTTACAAAAAGTGTTATCCAGAGATGTCGAAGGCGACATCTTTTATCCGGTGTTTCAAGCACAATATAACGCCTTAGAAGAGCGTATTTATGGCTATGAAGTCTTATTTCGTCTTGAGATACCCCCTTATGGCTTTGTTAATCCTGAACGGTTTATTGCGATCGCCGAACGCCACGAGCTGATGGTTGATTTAGGACTAAAAATTGTTGACTTAAGTCTCAAAGCATTTAAACCCATGTTAAAAAAAGATCCTTCACTTTCTCTTTCGATCAACGTATCGGCAAAAGAACTAACCAAGAACATATACGTTCAAAAGTTTGTGGATAGGGTGAAAAAACACGGTTACACCAACGAACAACTTTGCATCGAAGTGACCGAAAGCGCCTTTGCGGATTTATACGAACAACTCATTGATAACACCCGTCAATTAAGGGCGCTTGGATTTCAAGTTGCACTGGATGATTTTGGTAAAGGTTTTTCATCGTTTCGATACTTGGTTGATCTTGATTTAGACATCGTTAAAATTGATCGCTATTTTGTGAATAAACCGATTGAAGATAAAAATTATGAAATCTTTATCAGTGGGCTTATTTTCACTATAAAAAGTCTTGGTCTTACGGTCTTAATTGAAGGGATTGAGAATGAAGAACAGTACCGTTTCTTTCAGCGCTTAGGCGTCCATCAGATGCAAGGGTTTCTCTTAGATAAACCGTCAAAATTAGATTTAAAAGAATAAGAAGACCATGATGATGTGGTCTTCTTATTCTTTGTCTTGGAATGTTGGATTGGGTCTTAAAATCGTAATCTTTTTTCTTTGGTTTTGGTTCATTAGTCTTAAATCTTCGATGTTGTCTTTAAGGGTTGTTGATTTCAGCTCCACCCAAGCTTTTCCTAAGCGGGTTAAACTCAAGTCGAAGGGGAATAGACCTTTTTCATTGAGTTTGTCAATCTCGATATCCAATTTCTGTAAGGTTTGATTCGGCGCCTTTTTATTGTAAAACTCGACGGCAAAAAACTCTGCTTTGTCGAAGCGTGCGATGAAAGCAGCGTTTTCAAAGACGTCACAAAGCGTGTCTGCGATGGTTCTTAAGACCGTTTGCTTCAGCTTTTCATTGTAACGCTGTTCAATCATCTGATAGCCATCGATTTCGATAGAGAACATTTGCATCGTGGTTTTAATTTCGGGATAGATCTTTAACATGCGTTCAAGACTTTTAATTTCAACAGGTAAATAAAGTGCGGTCGCTTCATCGATGTTCGCTAGGTCTTCTAAAATAAACAAGGCAACGATTAAGAGTGCAATCGTAATGCTCGGCATTAACACAGGCTTAGCGGTCACAAACGATTGAACCCAAGCGCCCACAAAGATAATAAGCGGCGTTAAAAAGATGACGCGATAAAACTTGGGATAGAGCACTTTACGGTTGAAGTATGTGCGAATGATCCCTAAGCTCATATAAAAAAACGGAATGAAAAAATATAATATAAATAGAGGCCCGTCTTGAAAAGCTAAATCATCACCAAACTGAAAATATAGCCCCGTCCAATAGGAGGTAAGGGCTAAGATTGCATTGACGATAAGGGGGATGTAAAAGAGTTTGCTTAGAATATCACGCTCTCTGTCTTCTTTAAAGGTTAAGAGTATCGTAAAGCGATACCACAGATACCCTAATTGTGGCAATAGTAGATAAAGCACGAGCGCTAAAACGATGCGGGTGTAAAAAAACTCTGAAGGTTCTAACACTAAAGACGCCCGCAAAAAAGCATCGACCACCGAGCTTAATCCAGCCAAAGCCAACACAAAAAAGAATACTTTGTGGTCACTTGAAAAACGCGCCCAGTAGCGACTGTAATAGATGGATACAATAAACATTACTAACGCCGCAAAGAGGGCTACGACGGTAAAATCAATCATAAGAGGCTGCCCTCATCTAAAAAGAACTGGTAACCGACCCGCGAATGGTTCTTAAGTATTTAGGCTGTTTCGGATTTTCTTCAATGAGTTCTCTCAGTCGGTGGATGCTGACGTTGATGTTAGATTCGCTGTAATAGTAACGCTCTCGCCAAACAGCATAATATAAATCTTCTTTTGAAATGATTTCATGTGGATTTTCCATAAAAAAGCGCAAAATATCATATAATTTATTAGGGATGATGAATTTTTCATCGTCTTTAAGAATTTCGTGTTGGTATAAGTTCACTTTAACCTTACCAAGACTGACCCACTGTAAACTTCGGGTATGTTTTTGTTGAGGGTCTTTAAGTTGATGTTCTAAGCGTGTCAAGAAAGCTTTCTCACTCAAAGCCACACCCCAGTAATCATCCGCACCAAGCTTCAATGAAACCATTAAATCTACTTCATCAAAGGTGTCTGCTAAGACAATGATGGGCGTTGAGAAATTACGTTTTAAATGTGCGATGGTGGGTGCTAAATCATCCTCATGCCAAAGGAAAACCGCATCATAATGCGCTTGATAAAACTGATCGAGTAGCGTTTCATCTTCGACGTTTGTGACTTTTAGGGTCTCGGTGCTTAAATGACGAAGTGTCTCTGCCCATTGACTATCGTTTGATAGCTTAGTTAGTAGATTCATTTTAACCATAACAAAGCTCCTTCACACCTAAGTTACCATCAGTGTAACGCAAGAAAAGTTAAGATGTTACAGTTTAATTACAGTTTAATTTTTACGTATGATAAAAGATATAAATGATGGACTGGGAGGTCTTTCGAATGAAGTTAAAAACCGCTATCATCGCCAACGCTGCATCACTAGGCTATCATTGGATTTATGATCCAGACATCTTAGAAGACGAAGCGCACCATCACCCATCGATGTTATTTAAGCAACCTAATCTTAAAGTCTATCAACGTGCTAAAGAAGCCTATTTTGGTTACCCGAACGCTAAGGTCGGAGATCTCAGCATGCAAGGGAATGTCATTCTCTGGCTTTATGAAGTGATGAAAGAAAACCTTGACTTTAAGGTTGAAGATTATGAGACACTGCTAAAGACAAAGCTTCAACCTGGAGGGCTTTATGAGGGTTATGTGGAAAGCTATGCGCAACGTTTAGTGTTGACATCCTTAACGAACGATGCTA
>SKGG01000068.1 GCA_007117565.1 Candidatus Izemoplasma sp.
CAAGCGCCGTTTTTGCAGCCTCAGATTTACTTGCGATTGGCGCCATTCAAGCCATTCGTGAAACAGGAAAAAAAGTCCCTGATGACTTTTCGATTGTCGGCTTTGACGGCATCGATTTAGGTCAGTTGATTACACCAAGACTAACCACCATCCGTCAGGATGCCCGAAAAATGGGCGAGATGGCTGGCCGAAAAGTCTTACAACTCATCGATCAAAAAGATCAAAGTCAACTCGGTGAAACCATTACCGTTGATACCGTTTTGATCACAGGTGAAAGCACGAAAGTCTATAGTTAAGGAAGATGCTAGATGAAATTACTCAAACACTTTGATTTTCAGAATATGACAGAATTGGATTGTCGTGATTGGACGGTTGTTGAACGTAAAGCATGGACCAACCGAGAAAAACAAGTCTATGTGAATAAACCCACTAATCTCTTCTTTGATGAAGGACTGGTGATTCAAGCGACGTTAAATCAAGACGTCATTGAAAGTGTACGAATGCATACACAAGACAAGTTTTACTTTAAGTACGGTCGCATTGATGTGGTAGCCAAAGTACCCAAAGGCAAAGGTACTTGGCCTGCAGTGTGGCTTATGAGTCAACATGAAAAACACGGTGGATGGCCCCGTAGTGGAGAAATTGACTTAATGGAACACGTCGGCAATCGTTTGGATAAATGGTTGTGTTGCTTACATACCGAAAGTCACAATCATACGACAAAATCAGAATATAGATCAGAATTTTCCATTCCCGGCCTATCGGATGATTTTCAAACGTTCTCTATCCTTTGGGAAGAAAACCGTATTGAATATCTTCTTAATGACCAATCGTTGGTTGTTTATACCCGTGGTCAAGAAGGGCGTGACGCTTCCTCTAAAGGATGGCCTTTTGATGACGATGAGTTTTATTTGATCATCAACCTTGCTATTGGGGGTAACTTAGGTGGCGACATTGACATGACGAGTTTTCCCCAACAATTTAGAATTAAAGAGATTAAAATCTATCAATCTGAAGAGTGAGACCCATGACAAAACCTGCAAAACCTCAGCGCATGAAGGATAAAGATTTAGAAAAAGCAAGACAACTACTGAGTCAGATGACATTAGAAGAAAAAATAGGGCAACTGCAACAAGTGCCCTATTTTTCGACTATTGTGACCGGTCATAAAGTCGATCATAGTGGTACGGTTGAGGCCATCAAAGCGGGCCGTGTTGGCTCGGTGTTGAGTGTTTACGATGAAGACGATTTAAAAATGCTTCAAAAAACGGCAGTAGAAGAGTCTCGCCTTGGGATTCCTTTAGTGTTTATGTTTGATGTGATTCATGGCTACAAAACAGCCTTCCCTATCAACTTAGCGCTATCTAATAGTTGGGACCCCTCCCTCATTGAGCGCGTATGTGAAGCCGTCGCCTATGAAGCTTCGCACGCTGGACTGCACGTGACCTTTAGTCCGATGGTGGATTTAGTGCGTGACCCTCGTTGGGGTCGTGTGATGGAAAGCAACGGCGAAGACCCGTATTTATCCAGTGAACTAACGAAAGCCTATGTGCGTGGGTATCAACAAGGCGACTTGTCAAAACCGCACGCCATGGCTGCCTGCTTAAAACACTTTGCGGGGTATGGGTTTGTTGAAGCAGGCCGTGAATACAATCACGTTGAACTCACCGAACGCACCTTGAGAAACATGATCTTTCCCCCTTTTCAAGCAGGCATCGATGAAGATGTCAGCATGGTCATGACGGCTTTTAATACAATTCATGATCGTCCAGCCACCGCAAACCGTTGGCTTTTAACGGATGTTTTAAGAGGCGAAATGCAATTTAAAGGGGTGATCATCTCGGATTACACCTCAAGCGATGAAATCTTAGAACATCGTGTCGCCAAAGACCTTAAAGATGTGGCTTATCAATGTTTTGACGCAGGGCTTGATCATGACATGGTCGGTCAAAGTTACCAAAAACATCTCGCAGAACTTGTGGAAGAAGGTCGTGTGAATGAACATGACGTCGATGAGCGTGCGCTGCGGATTTTAGATTTGAAATTTCAGTTAGGTCTCTTTGATGATCCTTACCGTAATTTTTACGATGACTCGGCGCAATATCAACTCACCGATCGTGTGAAAGCCTTGGCGTTAGAAGCAGTTGAAAAAACCACGGTTCTTTTGAAAAACGAGGGTGTGTTACCGCTTAAAAACAACCAAAAAGTCGGGCTTGTAGGTCCTTTTATTGACAATCAAGATGTGATTGGTGAATGGGCCGCTTTATGTAAAAAAGAAGACGTTGTGACCCTACTTGACGCGTTTAAAAAAGTACAACATCCCTATGAGTTGACCCAGGAATCATCACTTCAATCTTTAGCTTTTGATGACACCGTTGAGACGGTGATTGTCGCGTTAGGTGAAGCAGGCAACGAAGCAGGCGAGGGGCATTCTAAAGCGCATTTACGTTTACCGGAAGCCCAAGAAACACTCTTAAAACACGTTAAAGCCACAGGCAAAAACGTCGTATTGGTGATCTTTGCAGGAAGACCGCTTATTTTAACAGAGTTAGAGCCTTACGCGGATGCGATTCTTTACGCGTATCAACCAGGCACGATGGCCGGCGAAGGACTTTATAATCTTCTTTCAGGCCGCGTCAGTCCAAGCGGTAAACTAACCTTGTCCTTCCCATATCATGAAGGACAAATTCCGGTCTATTATAACCATCCAAATACAGGGCGTCCTTTTGATCAAAAGCGTCCAGAATACCGTTATAATACACGTTACATTGACATTCCCAATGACCCACTCTATCCCTTTGGTTATGGTTTAAGCTATGGTGAATTTGAGTATCAAAACCTAACCCTAGACCGTCATCATTTAATGGCTCAAGAGACGCTCACAGTGTCGGTTGATGTCACCAACACCTCAAGCGTTCCAGCGATTGAAACGATTCAGCTTTACATTGAAGCCCAAACCTTCTCAGTCTCGCGCCCTGTTAGCGAACTAAAACGGTTTGAAAAGCGTCATTTTGACGCCGGTGAAACCCATACCATCACGTTCGCCTTGACGTTGGATGATTTTAAGTCTTACAACGTCGATATGGTTAAAACCGCTGAAAACCATCGTTATCATGTGAAGGTTGGACCGAACAGTGCGACTCTTATCAAAGCATCCTTAGATGTTCATAGTACAAAAAAATAATCCCCCTTGAGGTGATTATTTTTTTGTATTCATTCTTCAGTAGTCGAAGTGTTGGTTTCCTCGTAATTACAAAACACTTGTGAAAATTTTGACTGATAATAGTGGAATTTTAGCGTGGAAATTGATGAACGTGTTAGAAGTAGGAATCTCTAAAATTAAACGGACTAAAGTAAGCGTTTTTGCGAACAAAATCTGCGTCATTTCCTAAAAGTGTGCTATAGTGATGTGTACGCTTTTTGGAGGACACTATTATGCGCAATAAAAACATCATCAATGTCGCCGTCATCGCCCACGTTGACGCCGGTAAATCAACTTTAGTCGATGCTTTCTTAAACCAAAGTGGCGTCTTTAAAGAGAATCAAGAAATCGTTGAACAAGTCATGGACAGTAATGACTTAGAACGTGAACGTGGCATCAC
>SKGG01000063.1 GCA_007117565.1 Candidatus Izemoplasma sp.
AAAAAGAACTAACTTTATATTATTTTAAGTACTTTATCACATAAATTCCCATTAATTATCGATAACAATGCCATTGTTATCAATTAAGAACACCGGTTGACCAATTTAGGATTTTGCTTTTTCACACGCGTCTGGATCGTTACAGACAATCTCACCATTTGGGAGTTCGACCATCGGTTGAACACAATCGTCACATAGCTCACCTGTGGGTTTCCCACGCAGAATCGTTTTACATTTGGGGAAGTTATTACACGCATAAAACGTGTTGCCTTTGTTGCGACCTTTTTTAGCGGTGCGCTCGACAATTTCACCCTTTTGACACACCGGACATGTGATGCCGGTGGTTGGGGGTGTTTCTTTGACTTCATCTTGTTTGATGTATTTACATTCAGGATACGCGCTACACGCTTCAAATACGCCATAACGTGATTCCCTGTAAACCATCGGGGCGCCACATTGCGGGCAGGCTTCACCGGTCACTTTAGGTTCTTTTTTCTTCATATTCTGTTTCGCATCGTCAATCATCGGCATGAATTCATCGTAAAATTCACGAATGATGGCGACTTGTTGGGCTTCTTGACGTGCGATTTCATCGAGGGTGTCTTCCATTTTAGCGGTGTAAGCCACATCAATAAACTTATCAAAGAACGCTTCGAGTTGTTCAATCGTTAGAATGCCTTGTTCGGTCGGGACAAACTTTTTATCGTCGATCGTCACATAGGCCCGCTTTTTAAGCGTCGCAATGATCGTCGCATACGTACTCGGCCTTCCAATGCCAATTTGTTCCATCGTTTTAATGAGTTTGGCTTCAGTGTAACGTGGAGGTGGTTGGGTAAAGTGTTGTGATGGGTTGATGTCAAGCGCGTTGAGTTGGCTGCCGACCTTCAAAGTAGGCAGTGTCGTTGCTTCGACCGACTCATAATCACCATACACTTTTAAGTACCCATCAAAGACGAGTTCCTGAGCTGTTGCTTTAAAGGACGCGTCACCATTGGTTAAAAGAAGCGTCGTACCTTTAATTTTAGCGGGTGCCATGAGCGACGCTAAAGCACGCTGATAAATCATCTTATAGAGGCGATATTCATCGCGTCCAAGATGTTTTTTGATGCTTTCTGGGGTGTATTCAAGATGCGTTGGACGAATCGCTTCATGCGCGTCTTGAGCGTTTTTATTCGATTTAAACTTAGGTTTACCGACATACGCTTTGCCATACTCGGATTCAATCAAGGCCATCGCAGGGGCGACAAACGCTTGGGATAAACGAATGGAGTCGGTTCGCATATAGGTGATAAGACCAACCGTTTCTTTGCCGACTTCAATCCCCTCATAAAGCTTTTGCGCGACAATCATGGTGCGTTGTCCGCCCATGTTCAGTTTATTCGACGCTTCTTGTTGTAAGGTCGAGGTGATGAAGGGTGGTTTAGATTGGCGTTGACGGTCTTTATCTTCAAGGGAGCTCACCTCGTAGGTGGGGGCTAAAGCGTCAACAACGTTTTGCATTGAAGCTTCATCGGGAAGCTTTGGTTTTTTTCCTTTTAATTTAGAAAGTTCAGCTTCAAACCCTTCAAACTGAATCGCGAGTTTCCAATATTCTTCGCTTTGAAACGCTTGAATTTCTTTTTCGCGTTCGACTAAGAGTTTTAAAGCCACGCTTTGGACGCGACCGGCCGATTTGGATTTGATTTTGTTTTGGAGTAGCTTACTGAGTTTGAAGCCGATGATGCGGTCTAAAATCCGACGGGTTTCTTGAGAAGATACGAGCCCCTCATCGATTGATTGAGGGTTTTCTAACGCCGCTGTGACCGCCGGCTTTGTAATTTCATTAAAGATGACCCGATAGTAAGGTTTATCTTCTAAATCAAGCACCTCTTTTAAATGCCAACTGATGGCTTCCCCTTCACGGTCGGGGTCGGTTGCAAGATAGATTTCATCCGCTTGCTTGGCGGCTTTTTTAAGTTGTTTTATAATCGCTTGTTTATCTTTTAAGGTTGTGTAAATGGGCGCAAAATCATTGTCAATGTCGAGCCCTAAGCCACCGACGTTGGTGATGGCTAAATCGCGAATATGCCCTTTACTCGAAAGCACCTCGTAAGAATCGCCAAGGTATTGTTTGATGGTGGATGATTTCGTGGGGGATTCCACAATGACGAGTTTTTTCATGTTTACGCCTCCAATGGCTGATATTATGCCTTAAGATAAAAAGGGTGTCAAGTTATGTGACACACCTTAGTCGATGAAAACAAAGGTCATGCGATCTTTGCCTTGCATATCTTTTTTCTGTTCGATGCGTTGTTTTGGCAACGTTTTTTTAATCAGTTTTTTCATCGCTTTCGCTTTGTCATAGGCGTGTTCAAACGCCATCATGGCTTTCGGTTTTAAGTGGTTTGAAGCCTCTTCTAAGAGTGTTTGATAGAAATCCATACCATTCGTGCCGCCAAACAAAGCGACGTGTGGTTCATGATTTTTAACGATTGGCATCACGTCTTCAGACGTCGGAATGTAAGGTGGGTTTGATACGATCACATCAAACCGTTCATCCCCAATGGGGGCGTAACAGTCGCCTTCTAAAAAGCGGACGTTAACGTCTAAGCGTTGAGCGTTTTCTTTAGCCACTTCTAAAGCGTCGTGTGAGATGTCTGTGGCCGTGACAACTAAGTTTGGATTTTCCTTCGCGAGGGTGAGCGCAATGCACCCTGAGCCGGTCCCCACATCTAGCACAGAGACTTTCGCGCCTTTAGGAAACACTGTGTCGATGTAATCGAGCACATACGCGACTAACTCTTCGGTTTCAAAGCGAGGAATCAACACGTGTTCGTTGACTTTGAAGGGGTAGCCAAAAAACTCCTCGTGACCAATGAGATGTTGCACGGGCTTATGATGTTTGATGTAACAATCGACGTCTTTTAAAAACTTTCGATAATCCTCCATCGGCATCTCATCGTTTAAATGCGAAAAGAACACATGGGGTTCCATGTGCGCATGATGCAAGAGTAAGCGTTTGATCGCGCTAGGTTCTTTATCGTTATCGATCGCATACGTTTCGTTCAATTTTAAGATTTTCTGATACGTGGGCATAGAGTAACTCCTAAGCAGTCTCGCCTGCAAGTTTACGTTTTAATTCTTCCGCAATCAACGCTTCAATGACTGGGTCAAGTTTTCCTTCCATGACTCGGTCAAGTTGTTGAATGGTAAAGCCGATGCGGTGATCGGTGATACGGTTTTGCGGATAGTTATACGTTCTAATTTTTTCACTGCGGTCGCCACTGCCAATTTTACTACGACGTTCCGCACCTTCTTTTTCCGCTTGTTCTTGTAACATGCGGTCGTAAAGCCGTGCGCGCATAACTTTTAACGCGGTGGCTTTATTTTCATGTTGGCTTTTGCCGTCTTGACAGGTGACAATCGTCCCTGTCGGCTCATGGGTTACACGCACCGCAGAGTCGGTGGTGTTCACACTTTGGCCACCCGAGCCACTTGAGCGGAATGTGTCAATGCGTAAGTCTGCCATGTTCAGTTCAAACTCTACCGCTTGCGCTTCAGGTAAGACCACCACCGTGGCGGTTGACGTATGAATGCGTCCTTGCGACTCGGTTTGCGGAACCCGTTGAACACGGTGCGCGCCGGATTCATATTTTAAGAGTGAATAGACTTGTTGCCCACTCATCGAAAATTCAATTTGGCTAAAGCCACCCGCATCCGCTTCAACGGCCTGAATGACTTCCATTTTAAAGCCTTGTGACTCTGCATATTTTGTGTACATGCGGTATAAATCACCCGCAAAAATATTCGCTTCATCGCCACCAGCTGCCCCACGAATTTCCATGATGACGTTTTTATCGTCGTTAGGATCTTTAGGAATCAATAAGACTTTTAACGCTTCTTCGAGCGTCTCAAGCATGGCTTTGGCGTCATCGAGTTCTTCTTGCGCCATCTCACGAATGTCGGGATCTGGGTCTTTTAACATCGACTTTAAATCTTGAATGCTCGTTTCTGTTTTTAAGTACTGTTGATACGTATCAACCGTCTTTTCTAGGCCGCTTTGTTCTTTCGCTAAAGCGGTCATTTTCTCGATGTCTTTGACAATTTCAGGGTCACTTAAAGCCTCTGTAATGGCTTCGTAACGCGCCTTAATCTGTTCTAAACGATCGCGCATAGTATCACTCCTTTGAAGACTGCTAGTTATTATACTTTAGCCATTCAGTTTTGGCAACACTTAAACGTGTCTCATGGTCGGCCATGAGTCGTTTTAAGGTGATGAGAAATAAAATCAACAAGACGGAGCCTTTAAAGACACTCGTCATCGAGATGCCCCACCAGATGCCGGTGACATTGAGGGCTAAAAGTGCCCAGGGAATTCTTAAAAGATTAAAGCTCATGCCTACGATGGATGGCACATGGGTTTTACCAACCCCATTAAAGGCACCCGCGCTCATCAGCTCTAACATCATAAAGAGTTGTGAGATGGAAAGAATGCGTAAATAGGTTGCGCCCCCTTCTAAGGTTTGGGGGTCTTGAACAAACAAGCCAAACAAGGGTCTTGCGAAGACAAATAAAATGACGTTAATCGCTAGGCCATAAGGGACTAAAATCTTAAGACTCGCTTTATAACCCTCATTGATACGGGGCGTTTGATAGGCGCCATAGTTCTGACCGACAAAGGCCGCTAACGCGACTTGAAAACCACTCGCAATCATCCAGCTTAAAGCCTCAATTTGACTGCCGATACGACTGATGGAGATGGCGCGTTCGCCGTACCGTGCCACCAACACCCCCACGACAATCGCAATGCTCGTCATGACCATGCTTTGAAGGCCTGCAGGGAAGCCTACACGTAAAATGTCTTTAACCGTGCTAAACGATCGCTCTGCGATCAGTCTAAGTTTCGCTGGTTGTCTAGGGGAGAAGTAAATCACGACGTAAATGATGAGCATCGTGCTTTGCGCAATCACCGTCGCCATCGCTGCGCCTGCAACCCCAAGACCAAAGGTAAGAATAAAGATGGGGTCTAAGATAAGATTAATTAAAAAGCCAATCCCATTGATGTAAAAAGAGTTGAGTGTTTTGCCTAACCCTTCATAGACCCCGTTAAAGAAGTTAACCAAGAAAAAAGCAAAGCCAAATCCTGAAAGAATGCGTAAATAGTTTTCCGCATAGGCGATCACGTTTGCGTTTTCAAGGCGAAACAACGAAACGTAGTGAGACGCAAAGAAAAAGCCATACGACATATAAATTAAACTTAAGAGAAACATGGCCACAAGGCCATTGTTGACAAGCGTTTGAATCCGCGCTTGATCGTTTCGTCCTGCGGCTTGAGCGACTCTCACAGAGGTTCCAATACGCACAATCATAATCATCCCAAAGCCAAACCATGGGAAAAAACCCACCGTGCCTACCGCCGCAATCGCTTCGATAGGATCAAGGCCAATTTGATCAACCCGACCCACCCAAAAAAGATCGGCTAAGTTATACGTCATTTGAATCAAACTGAGCATGAGTGTGGGGATCGCAACTTTGATAATGCTAGGTAAGATGGGACCTGTGGTGAGGTCCATTTTTTTAATGACTTGCATGGCGTCTCCTATTTAAAGAAAAAGTACGCTAAGCGCACTTTTATCCTCACGCATCCGGTAAGTCAGCCGTGGTCTGTTGACGTGGCGTGTAAGCAATGGTGGGACGGAATAAACTGTATTCTTTTTGGAATAACATCTTGATGGGTTCAGATGTAATCGCACCTGAACGGTTTTTCGCGATGATGATTTCAATTTGGTTCTTATTCTCATCGGTTTTATTGTAGTATTCTTCACGGTATAAAAACACGATTACATCGGCGTCTTGCTCAATCGAACCCGATTCTCTTAAATCCGCCATAATGGGGCGTTTTTCTGTCCGTGTTTCAACGTTTCTTGAAAGCTGTGATAAGGCGATAACCGGAATCTTAAGTTCCCGTGCCATCTCTTTTAATATTCTTGAAATTTCAGACACTTCGGTCACGCGGTTTTGGTTGCGTGAACGGTCGGTCCCTGAGAGTAACTGTAAATAGTCAATGATCACTAAATCTAAGCGGTTCTCTTGTTTGAGTTTACGACACTTCTGCCTTAAGTCGGTCACTCGCACAGTCCCTGAATCGTCAAAGACAATGTTGAAGCGGTCCATCCGTGACTTTGCGAGGGAGAGTTGTTCCCAGTCGGCACTTGAGAGCTTTCCTTGTTGAATATGATAGGAGTTGACACGTGATTCAGCAGCTAAAATCCGCCCCACGAGTTGTTCCACACCCATCTCTAATGAGAAGACCGCCACATGCGGACGTTCCATGCTTGAAGCGACGTTCATCGCCATGTTTAATGCGAACGCACTTTTCCCCATCGAAGGCCTTGCGGCGACAATGTAAAGCTCTTCCTTTTGTAAGCCTAGGGTGAAGCGATCGAGTTCCGGAAAGCCCGTTGAAAGACCTGTCAAAGACCCTTCTTTTTTCTTGGCTTCTTCGGTTTTTTCAATGACGGCTTCCGTGGCTTCTTTAATCGGAATAAACCCCGACGTCCGGCGCGCTGAAGCGACTTGGAAGACGTCTTTTTCCGCTTCATCGATGTACTCACTCATGTTTTCCGCTTTGTAGCCTTGTTCCGCAATCTTTTGCGTCACTTGAATCATTTTACGAACAATCGCCTTATCCTTGACGATGTTGATGTAATATTCTAAGTTTGCGGCCGAAGGCATCGCATCGATGAGTTCATCTAAGTATGGCTCATCGCCCGCATCCAGCAGTTCATCACGGGTTCTTAAATGATCGATTAGGGTGAAATAATCGATGTTAATGTCTTGTTCATAAAGACGTAAAATGCCCGCGAAGATTAATTTATGCCGAGCGTTGTAAAAATCATCGACCGTGAGACGATCGGCGATGACTTTTAACGTTTGGCCATCTAAAAAGATCGAAGAGATGACCGCTTGTTCCGCTTCAAGCGAATGGGGGATTTGACGATTGTCCATCATTGTTCCTCAAGCACCAACAGTTCAAATTGCGCACTGACATTTTTGTGCAACTTCACTTCAATGGTGTACGTGCCTAACGCGTCAATTTTCTGATCGGTGTTTATCTTACGTTTATCGACGGTAATGTCGTGTTGTTCTTTGAGCGCATCCGCCATTTGTTTGCTGGTGATTTTACCGAAGAGCTTGCCGTTTTTCCCCATCTTCATAAACAGTTTAACCGCTCGGTAATCAAGGCGTTCTTTGAGCGCTTGCATCGCTTCAAGTTCCGCTTGCGCGTCTTCTTTTTGTTTTTGTTTTTGACTTTCAATGACCGAAAGATTTTCACTGGTTGCTTCAATCGCTTGCTTACTGGTTAGAAGGTAGTTCCCATACCCTGCAGGGACTTCAATAACTTCATCTTTCTTGCCTTTATTTTTTAAATCTTTAAGTAGTATAACTTTCATCGGTTTTTCCTCCATGGACGCCTGTTCTAAAAGCTCAATCAGTTCGCTTTTCACGGTGTCTATTTTTTTATTGACTTGTGCAGCGGCGTTATTTAAATGGCCACCACCACCAAATTTTTCCATCAAGACTTGGACATTAAAATCGTCTAAGCTGCGCGCACTGATGCCCACTTCATCTTTACTTAATTGACCAATCGCAAACCCTGCAACGGTATTATCAATGGTCAAAAGTGTGTCCGCCATTTTTGCGAGCAACGTGCGATCGAGTGCCACATCTTCAGGAATCACGACCAGCGAGAAGCGCTTTTTGACCACTTCCGCATGGGCTAAAAGGCGTGATTTTAATTGAATCTCTGCGAGTGGTTCACGCAAAATGTTTTTGACTTTAAACGAGTCGGCCCCAAACTTCCGAAGCGTCGCTGCCGCTTCGTAGGTTCTTGACCCGGTGCGATACATAAAGTTGTTGGTGTCGACAATGATGCCACTTAAAAGGACGGTTGCTTCGAATGGATTGAGTGTCACATCTAAAGGAAACACGTTGATCATCTCAACGATTAATTCAGTCGATGAAGAAGCATAAGGTTCAATGTATTGAATCACGGTCTCAGTCAGGGCGTCCGATAACTTGCGGTGATGGTCGATGATGCCCACATGGTCAACCATGTTCAAAAGATTAGGTTCAATCATTTGACCATAGGAATGATGGTCGACTAACAATAATAAATCTTCACTTTGAATTTGTTCTAAGGCATCTTCGGGCGCGATAAAGTTATCGAGCAGTGTCACATATTCGTATTCAATTTGGGTAATGATCTTACGCACACTTTTATCGACCGCATCCACGTCGATGATGATGTACGCTTCTTTTTTAGCGGCCAGGGCCATCTTTAATAATCCAATCGCCCCACCCAGGGCGTCGGTGTCAGGATATTTGTGTGGT
Source organism: Candidatus Izemoplasma sp. (assembly GCA_007117565.1). The sequence goes on from SKGG01000063.1 coordinate 8,374, forward strand.
GTAATATAAACGGCGTTGGTCTGACCAAACCAATGATTAAGTTTTTGAGCGTTTAAACGACTTGAAATCCGTGTCCGCTTCTCTTGTGTGTTGGCGTTGCCGCCAAACATTCTAAGCGCTTCACCTTCATTGTTTACCACCACTTGATCGCCCCCACGTGACAACGCCAGGTCAAGGGCGTTTTCAGCCGACTCACCGAGTTCTAATGGTGAGAGTGTCGCACAGGCAACCCCCCCACTTAAAGTGATCATCATGTCATGTTCTCGTGAGAGATCAGCGACGGTTTTGATGATACTAAACTCATTGGCTAACAAAGCATCGAGTTGTTCACGTACCGCAAAAAAGGCGAGTTTAGACGTGGTAATAGGAATTAAATAAAGTTTATGTGCTTCTGCCCAATCATCTAAAGCACCTAAATACACGCCTTGTAAGGCACTACGTTCTTGCATGTCTAAAACGGAAAACGCATCGTCTAAATTATCTAGGTGGAGTAACCCTACAACGCTCATCGCATTGTAAACACGCTTTTTAAACTGTTCGCGTTCACTTACAAGCGTTAAATACACCGCGTTCATGGTCGGTTGATAACGGACTTCATAGTATTGACCATATACTTTAATTAAAGGGGTTTTTAAAGGATTAGGACGTTCAATCATTTCTAATAGTTCTTTATCAATCATCTCAAGAGAGCGACCTTCTAAAGGATTCGCATAAGCGTCTTTGGCGGCTTGGTTCGCCCAAGCAATCACATGACCTTCACTGAGCAATAAAATGCCCACAGGATGATGTTGTGTCAGTTTGGTGGCGACGTCGTCTTTATCTTTTAAGGCTTTGGTTTTCGTTTGTAAACGTCGTTCATAACGACTTAACAAGACACGACTTTCACGATGTGACAGGGTCATGAGTCCCGCAAAAAAAAGCGTTACCCCTAACGCCGCAAGGCTTGCGATGAAGATGGTGGGTTGCGTCATGGTAAAGACGCTCACTCCAATGAGTCCAAGCGTCAACACTAAGACAATGACACGGTAACGCTTTGGCATAAAGTCACCTCTTCTTATCTAATCCATCATATTATAGCATAACGTATGGTTTTGTCACGCCAGACATCATTTCTTGACAAGTGTTTTAAAAAACACTAAAATAGCTCAGTATCACGCAGTTCGAAACCATCCTGCGAAATCAAAACTAGGAGGCAACAATGAATGAATTTCTCTGGCTAGCGTTTGCGCTAGTGAATTTTTTGGCCGTCACCTTGGCCTACAAACTCTTTGGTAAAACAGGGCTGTTGGTGTGGATCGGTGTCGGAACCATTTTAGCCAACATTCAGGTCACCAAAACGATTCAGTTGTTCGGCTTAACCGCCACACTCGGGAACATTATGTACGGCACACTCTTTTTAGTCACCGATAGTCTTGGGGAAAAGTACGGGCTAAAAGACGCTAAGAAAGCCGTTTACTTAGGGATTTTTTCTTTACTTGCGACGGTGATCATCATGCAGATGGTGCTTTTATTCCAACCAGGTGCGGATGATTTTGCGCAAGATTCACTGGTCACCATTTTTGGTCTCTTACCTAGAATCGCCTTAGGTAGTTTGACCGCGTATGCGATTGCTCAGTTGTTTGATGTTCACATTTTTAATTATCTAAAAGTCAAACAAGGTGACGGCAAGAAACTGTATGCTCGCAACATCCTATCGACCCTTTTGTCTCAAGCGCTCGACACCCTTATTTTTGTCCCCATTGCCTTTTTAGGAGTCTTCCCAATGACGATTGTCTTTGAAATCGCCTTGACGACCTATTTCATTAAAGTCTTAGTGGCCGCCCTAGACACCCCCTTTGTCTATTGGATCAAACACATTCGACCACTTTAAAAGCCCGTACTGGGCTTTTTTTGTTTCTTTAAAGCGTCCAGCGTGACAAAAATAGTTCGTATTGCTATGCTTAGCACAAGGAGGTGTCATGTGTGAAAAAAATCATCTTACTATTACTTATATTAACCCCAGCGTTCGTGCTTGCGGCCTGTGCCACCGATGAAACCCCAGTTGAACGTGTCCCAGATGAGGAACTTAGAACCTTTACGCTCTCAGAACTCGCTGAGTTTGATGGGCGTGATGGCCGGGATGCGTACGTCGCGGTCGATGGGTTTGTCTACGATGTGACCGGTTCACCACGTTGGCCTAACGGTTTACATCAAGGTCAACATCAAGCCGGACAAGATTTAACCCAAGAAATCATGGGCTCACCCCATGGTGAACAAATCCTAAGTCGCATGCCGCGTATCGGTCGACTGGTTGAAGAGTAAAAAAATAAGGCTCACGTCTAGGACGTGAGCCTTTTAAATTACTCTTTAACGAATGGCAGTAAAGCCATGTGACGAGCGTTTTTAATTGCGACCGATAATTCTTTTTGGTAACCAGCTTTCGTGCCGGTGACACGTTTTGGTAAAATTTTTCCGCGATCTGAAATGAAGCGTTTTAATAATTCGACGTCTTTATAGTCGATGTAGCTAATTTTATTTTCGGTAAAAAAGCATACTTTTTTACGACGTTTACGAAAGTTTCCGCGAGCCATAGTTTCTCTCCTTTAATTAGAATGGTAAGTCATCGTCCTCGATGTCGAGGGGCGGCGCTTGTGTGTTTTGATTCGAACGATTGTATCGATTGTTTTGATAGTCATTCGACTCATTCGTATAGCGACTCGATGAACTTTGATTTTGACGTGGTGCGTCATACCCTCCTGAAGGGCTATCTTGGTTTTTAGGTTCTAAAAATTGAATGGAATCCGCAAGGACTTCAATGGTGGTGCGACGTTGTCCGGTTTGATCTTCAAAACTGTTGCTTTGAAGACGACCATCGATGCCAATCAGAGCGCCTTTGCGAACGTATTGCGCTAAGGTTTCTGCTTGTCTGCGCCAGGCGACCACACGAATAAAATCAGTTTGTTGATCGGCTTCTGAGCGTGAGTAAGGGCGATTCACAGCCACTTGAAAATTCACCACAGGAATATCCGATTGCGTCCGTTTTAGTTCTGGGTCGTGCGTTAAACGCCCGACAAGTACGACACGGTTTAACATAGAAGCACTCCTTAATTAACGTACGTCTTTAATGATGAGATAACGAATGACATCTTCATTTAAACGGATGATACGATCAAATTCAGCACGCGCTTCTTGGGTTGCTTCAACTTCTAAAACAACATAGTAGCCTTTGGTGTGATGATCGATTTCATACGCTAATTCACGTGTACCCCATTCGTTGACTTTAACAACGGTTGATTGGTGCGCAGGGAAGATGCTATGTAAGTTCTCAATGAGTGTCTTACGAGCCGCTTCTTCAACGGTTGGGCGAATGATGTACATGATTTCGTATTTAGTCATGTAATTTCCTCCTTCTGGTCTGATGGCGGCTTGCGCCGCAAGGATTGTGCTTTTTGAGCACGCGCATTATTATAGCACACCGAGGGGGGCTTGTAAACCATTAACCTTCGGGGATCGCAAGGTGCTCTTTAAGCGCTTCAAACATCGCTTTATTAATTTTATGGCCCGTCTCAAATGTCCTTACTTGGACCCCTTCAAGCGTCGTTTTTTCTAACCAATCGGTGGTCGCAGACAAGGGAATTTCTTGATCGTTTAACCCATGATACACAAAGAGTTTTTCAAAGGTGAGTCTCTTTGACTTTAGACTCGGATTGATGGCTTGAACTTTCTTCTTTCCTTGTTCAATCAACGTCTTATATCGTGTTTCAATCGCTGGGCTGATGTGTTCATAAAACGCTTCATAATTGGGTGTGCTCATCAAAATATGAAGCCGATCGATGCGGTCGGTTTGACTCGCAAGGTAATAGCCCACCAAGCCACCTAAAGAAATGCCGATGTAATCAAAGGTGTCAAAGCGTGCTTTTAAATGCACTTCATAGACCGCTAGAATGTCTTCTGCGGTGGGTTCGATGAGGTCAAACATACGCAGTTCTCCGTGTGGTGTTTTCCCATCCACAAAGGGGCTTTCACCGCGTTCGCCGTGACCCACCGTATCAATAGCGACCACCACATAACCAAGTTGGGCAATCGTGACCCCCATCAGCTGCATCACTTTTTCTTTGTTGCCGTAAATGCCGTGTTGTAAAAACACGCATCTTTTAGCGTGTTTTCCTTCATACATTAGGATGGGGATGTTGCCTAAGCTTGTTTTGGTGATGTTAACACCCATGACGTTTCACCTGACAGATGAGCAAATATAGCGCATACGCGACTGACCGATGGCGAATGGTATGACGGTCGCCTGGGAAAAACCGTTCAAACGTATGGGTCTTGCCTTCATAATGAATGCCAAAAGCCACGGTGCCCACAGGCTTATCAGACGTTCCACCACTCGGACCAGCGATGCCTGAAATGGCTAAGGTGATGTCTGCTTTAGTTTTTAAAGCTAAGCCTTCAGCCATCGCTGATACGGCTTCTTTAGAGACCACACCAAAAGAAGAAATGACGCTTGGATGAAGATCTAAGATGCGTGTTTTAACGTCGTTATCGTAAAGCACATAGCTTTCTTTAAACACTTCTGAAACGCCAGGCACATTGCCTAAACGCCCACTGAAAAGGCCTGTCGTACAGGATTCGATGACCGAAATGGTCTCATGTCGCTGCA
>SKGG01000056.1 GCA_007117565.1 Candidatus Izemoplasma sp.
GCGCCAGCGTGGATTGGCTATGTGCCTTTGCTTGATTATTTAGGCCGACGTTACGATACGTTACGTTTGAGACAGGAAACTAACTATAAAGTCACCCCACAACAACTCGATGATTGGATGCAGAAAACAGAAAAAACACCGATTTTTATTTTAAACAATCCACATAACCCTACCGGTGCTCTTTACACAAAAACGGAACTTGAAGCTTTAGTTGAGGTGTGCAAAAAACATCAAGCGTTTGTCATCAGTGATGAAATCTATGCGTTAGTCACATACCAACAAGATCAATTTGTCTCGATGGCCAAACTCTACCCAGAGCGTACCTTTGTGACCAACGGGATCTCCAAAGACCGCTCGGCTGCCGGGTATCGCCTGGGTACCTGCATTTTACCGAGTGAAAACACCCAAACGTATAAAGACACCTATGTCGCCTTTGCGTCAACGCTATATACCAACGTTTCAACCCCCATCCAACACGCGGCCATCACGGCCTATCAAGCGAACGCGCAGATTGAAGATTATATGGCGACGACCCGTGCCATTCACACGATGGTGGGTCAGTATTTTGCGAAAAAAATGAAAAGAATTCCAAACATTGATGTTTCGATGCCTGAAGGCGGGTTTTATTTTGTGATTGACTTCAATCATTTAAAACCATCCTTAAAAAAACACGGCATCACCGATGGGCCAGGTCTCACCAAAGCGCTTTTAGAAGCGCCTTACCGCGTGGCCTTGGTGATGGGCGAATCGATCGCCTGTGCGAACGATGATTTATTGGCGCGCATCGCGTTTATTGATTACGACGGCGAACGCATCTATAAACAGTATCAAGCCAACCCACCCAAAACAGTCGAAGAAGAAGCGCACTTTATCGAAACACATATGGCGCACATGGTGAGCGGCTTTGACCAAATCACCACTTTTATAGAAAATCATATCTAAGCGACGATTTCGTCGCTTTTTTTTCACCAAAAAAAGACCCTCTTCTGGTAGAAGAGAGTCTCATAATTAATCTAGAGGTGGGAACACACGACGCTCGAAGAGTCTTTCAAGTTGTGTGAGGAGGGTTTGTTGTGCGTCGTTATGAAGATTAAAGGTGACGTTGTTGTCCTGAAGCTGTTGCGTCATGATGAGGTTCGCAAATGGATTGCTTTGAAGACGGTTGAACTGTGTTTGATAGAACGCTTGAATGCCTTCAAACACATCGGCACCAATCGCTTCTGAGACGAGTTGTTCGAGCTGCTCGTCGGTTTGGGCGACTAAGCTAAACTCTAAAAATGCTTGATGGAACGCATTGATACTCGCTTCATTTGGCACGTGTGACGGTTTGTCAAAACCGCTGCCAGGCGTCGCATGTAAGATGTGCACCCCAAACTGTGTTTGGACATGTTCATCAAACGTCAACGACTCTAACTCACGATTCGCTTCTTGTTGGTATAGCGCATAGAATGCGACTAAGCCATCGACAAACGGACTGACAAAGTTACGGGTGTTGTTAAAGTTGAGTGAGGCTTCTTGTGAGAGGTTTTCAAAACGAATCAATAAGCCAGCGTTTTTAAAGCGTGCCCAACGAGAGAAGTCAGAATCCTCTTCATTTTCACCACGCAGGGCTGCGTTGTACGCGGTAAAGATTTCTGAGAAACTTGAGCCTTCATCATAGGCGGCTAAAATCTCAGCGCGTAAGTCTTCAATCAACGCTTGATGTGACGCAAGTTCTGCGGGAGTTAAACCTTCTAAGAAATCGTCGTAATTATCGACAGAGAAGTTTTCCTCGACATCGACAAATACCAAGAGTTGACGGACATTTAAACTGAAGTAGTTTTCAACCTGACGGTCAATTTGAGGCGTAATGAGACTAAAGTCTTTGTTATCCACAAGCCATTCTGGGCGAATCCGTGAGAGCACCAAACTTTCTAAGAACGCCGTTTCAGACGCGACACCAAAGCCGAAGAGTAAGAACTCATCCCACGTCATAAATTGTGGGGAGAAACCGAACTGTGCATAAAGGCCATTATTGAAGGCCGCTTTTTCGGCACGGATTTGGTTTCTTAACGCACGCATCTCTTCGGTGTTGTTACGCCATACATCAAAGTTATCGCCAAACTGATCCACAAAATAAGCACTTTGTAAAAGATAAACATCTTTCGACGCTTCGACGCTATAAAGCGCACCGACACGACGAGCCATGATGTCTAAAAATTCATCAGCGGTGACGGTTTGATCGTTAAAGCTGACCACCGTATGACGATCGATCGGCTCCGCAAACACTTCCGCACGGTGAATTTGTTGGAACTGACGGGCTAAAATCGCATCATGGATTTTAAAGCCGCGTTCTTCTCTAAACGCATTGATCGTCCGGTGCATTAAATCATCGGTTTTTAAGCCTTCGGCAAACTCTAAGCGGAGTGCGTCAAGGTCGCTTTGACTTAACGTATCAAACGCTGGCGCGTCTTCACGGTCAAAGACGTACGCCATCACTCGGAAAGCGCCGACGGTATGGGCACGAATGCTAAAGGGATTTTCATCGCTGCGCGTGTTAAATAAATAGAGCGCGAGCGTGTCAAGTTGTTCATTGCCCTGGTTGACCATCGCTTCAAAGTTAAACTGGAAGGCGTCATGGTTTAACGCGAGAAGTTCACTTAAAGTCGTACTTGGGTCGACTGTTTCTCTAAAAGGATAAAGATAGTTATAAATCTCTAAATAGAGTTCTAAGGTTTCTTCTTCACTGAGTAAACGCGTGTTGTCTACATTGAAATCATCGGGCACGAGTTCTGCGATGTCTTCTTCCCCGAAATAAAGACCTAAGCCGCCTTCAAAGTTTGCGACCACACTAAAGTGACGTAAGACATTGGTGGCCTCTAAAGCACTCATAAAGCGTAAGACGACCGCCTGTGCATCGCCACGTGCGATGCCTTCATAGAAAGCTTCTAAGCGCTCATCATCAATATGATAAGGACGATCACTTTCGGCGTTCAAAATGTGATTAATCACAAAGTTTTCACGCGCTAAGTTCAGTCTTAAGAACCGCTCTAAAGAGGCTTCATCGCTTGGGTCAAAGCCTGAAACAATGACGAGATCTTCAAATTCTTGTTGTAAACGCTGACGATCACGTTCCGATAAACGTTCAATTTCACGGTCGTCCGTGGTGCCAAAGCGCAACAATAAAAGCACTTCATCAATCTCTTCTTGAGTGACGGCCGCAATGTCGTCCGCAAAGAGATATTCATCCACATAGTTTAATAATAAGTTGACACCATCGGTTGATTTGGCGCGTGTGTACCATTGTTCGTTGGTAATCGAAAGATCACCAAACGTCATAAAGATCCCATTGGGGTCACTGAGTTCAGGACCGTCTGAGTCACTGATAATCACACTACAAGCATAAGAAAGCCCTAATATAATAAGGATTAAGCCGCTAATAATACCTGCGCGTTTGAGAATGGTTCTATCCATAACTATTCACTCCTTCGTAATTTACGCAATATATAGTGTATCACTTCTTAATCTTTTACACAACTGAAAAAACCGCACAGTTGTGTGAAAGTTTGAACCATAAATTGTAACGTATCACATTGA
>SKGG01000095.1 GCA_007117565.1 Candidatus Izemoplasma sp.
AATGGGACGAAGATTTTCATTACCAACGCGGGCGTCGCAGATCTTTATGTAATTTTAGCGATGACCAACCCCGAACTTAAAACCAAAGGTATTTCTGCCTTTTTAGTAGAAGCCACGTTTGAAGGTTTCCGTGTAGGCAAAAAAGAGAAAAAACTGGGCATTCGCGGATCGTCCACGTGTGAGTTGATCTTAGATAACGTCTATGTCCCAAAAGAAAATCTATTAGGCAAAGTCAATCAAGGCTTTAAGATTGCCTTAGCGACCCTTGACGGCGGACGCATCGGCATCGCGGCCCAAGCAGTCGGCATTGCGGAAGGCGCGATTGATGAGGCGATTAAGTACGTCAAAGAACGCCAACAGTTTAACCGGCCCATCGCCCATTTTCAGCACACCCAGTTTGCGCTTGCGCAAATGGAAACACAAAAAGAAGCCGCCAAACACTTAACGTTCTACGCAGCGCGTTTAAAACAAGAAGGCAAACCCTATTCACAAGCGGCCGCACAAGCCAAACTGTTTGCGGCGCAAGTCGCGATGGATGTGACCACTCAAGCCGTTCAATTATTAGGTGGGTATGGGTACACACGTGAGTACCCGCTAGAGCGAATGATGCGTGATGCTAAAATTACAGAGATCTATGAAGGCACTAACGAGGCGCAAAAAATGGTGATCGCAAGTCACCTGTTAAGAGGAGGCGCACGATGAACATTTTGGTGTTAGTCAAGCAAGTCCCCAATACCACAGAGATGATGATCGATAAAGAAAACGGGACGTTGATTCGTGCCGGCGTTGAAAGCATTGCTAACCCGGATGATTTAACGGGCGTTGAGCTTGCACTGGAGCTCAAAGAAAAAACCAACGGGCATGTGCGTGTCATCACCATGGGACCCACTCAAGCTGAAGACATGTTGCGTGGTCTTTATGGGATGGGTGTCGATGATGCTGTACTGTTAACAGATAAGCGTTTTGCAGGTTCAGATACCTGGGCCACCTCGAATATTTTAAGCGCCGCCATCAAACGTTACCCTTACGACTTAATCATCGCGGGTCGCCAAGCAATCGACGGTGACACCGCCCAAGTGGGACCACAGGTTGCCGAAGCGTTAGGGTTACCACAAGTCACCTATGTGCATGATGTAACTCATTACGAGACTTCTTCTCTGACCGTCATCAAAAGCCTTGAAGAGGAAAAACTCACCTTACGTTTACCCTTACCCGGGCTCATCACTGTATTAAGTGAGGCCCGTGAGCCGCGTTATTTGAACGTTAAAGATGTCATGACGGCCCATCAAAAACCGCTTGAAACATTGACCTTTGACGATTTAGATCTTTCGCTTGATGCGGTGGGATTAAAAGCGTCACCCACACGAGTTAAACGCACTTACACAAAAGAGATCGTGCAAAAGAGTCCGGTTCAAACACTCTCACCAGAAGACGCTGCGACATTGATTTTAAAACATGTCGTTGGGCATCATTAGGAGGCTTATATGACTAAACAGACACACGCCCTTTGGGTTTTCATTGAGCAGCGTTCTGGCCTCATTCAACCCGTTGGGAAAGAGCTTTTAAGTGAAGCACGGCGCTTAGCTGATACGGCCGATCGACCGGTCAACGTGGTCGCCGTACTATTAGGCCATGAGATGCATGAAGCCGCCCAAAGTCTAGAAGCGTATGGCCCAGATGAGATTCTTTACGTTGACGATCCAAGATTAGAACATTATGATGTATTTCCCTATGCGGACGCGCTCACACGCTTAATTAAGCAGTACAGCCCCACCATCTTTTTACTCGGTGGTAGCGTGATAGGACGCGATTTAGCCCCACGTCTATCCATGCGGCTAGACACTGGCTTAACCGCCGATGCGACCCACTTAGCGCTCCAAGAAGATGCAGATACACTGTTGCTTGAAGCCACTCGCCCGGCCTTTGGCGGCAATCTTTATGCGACGATTTTATGTCCAAACACACTGCCACAAATGGCTACGATTAGACCTGGTGTCTTTACCGAAGTGCACACGCCTCACACGAAAGCACAGATGCATGTGATTCAGTTTGAAGCACTCGAAGCACCAAAAGTGGTCTTCCTTGAGCGCAAAGTGAAACAACGCAGCGCACAAGACATCGCGAAAGCCAATGTCATTTTTTCCATCGGACGCGGTGCAAAAGCCTCGCTCAATACGGCGAAACAGGTGGCGGATGCGCTTGGGGCGACGGTAGCCTCTTCACGAGCATTAGTGGATGAAGGTGTGATGGTTAAAGACCAACAAGTCGGTCAAACTGGCAAGACCATTCGACCCAATATTTACGTAGCTTTAGGCATCTCCGGTGCGGTACAGCATACCGCAGGAATGGATAAAGCGGAGTTGATTATTGGCGTGAACACCGATCCTAACGCGCCCATTTTTGGCGTCTCAAACATCAGCATTGTTGCGGATGCTCATGCCGTATTAGAGGCCATGGCATCTCAGTTAAACGCCATCGAGTAAGGGGACTGCATCTTTCCTAACAACGCTGTAAGTGCCGTTTAACATGCGATGGTTTCAACTTAGATTCCCCCTATACAATTAAAGAATCCTCACTATGGAGGATTCTTTTTGATTGGGCTTAGAATATTGGTTTTTGTCACAGGTCGGGAGAAGTCATGGAATGTGATGATCGTTTTCTTAAGCCTCTCTAACATGCCAAGTTTTCTATGGCCCTACAAGTGTTTTAGCCTTGGCTTCTATTCTTTCCACTCATGGCATGTATAAATGAACGCTTACTGTAATTCAATTTCCAGTTCTTCTTCAGCTTCTTTTATAAATGCTTCGATAAATTTTAGTTTTCTCTTATAGATCTCTAATGCATAATCAAAATGGAATTTTTGAGTGTTTTTATAAAAATCAGGCAAATATTTTTTTATTCTCAATAATGCAGCCTTATAACTCATAGTTTCATTTTGATGATTTTCTGCTAAAGTGTCCCAAAGAATGCTAATAGCGCCTACTTCATCTAATTCATCCGCATCCATTAAAATATAGGATTCTTTGCAGAGTCCTAAGGTATCATTTTGATTATGGTGTAAAACACCTTCTAAGACTTTTGACTTAAACGCTTCTTCTAATTCAAACCCATCCAAGAAGTCTTTGGCTTCCTTATAAGAGGTAATGGCATGATTCTCTTTGCCATTCCAGGCACAGTCATGAAGGCTGGTACTATAGGTGAGTATTTCTAGATCTCCACCTAATTCTTTTTGTAGTCTTTCTACCCACATTAACACTCTTAATGTATGTCTAAAGCGTGAACGAAAGGGATAATTCGGTCTATTGTGTTTTTCAATACTATCTTTGGCAAATTTAAGTGCGATTTCTTTTGTTAGCTTCATAGTTACCCCCATTGTTTGGATTTGAGTCAATAATCAAGACACATTGCCTCTCACTATTATTTTAATGACTTAAACTCTTTGTGTCCAACTTTTCATACTAACACTAGACTATACAATCATTGAACAAACAAAGCTCTACTTTAATGACGATGATTATAACCGAATCTTTCTTTGCATAAAAAAAT
>SKGG01000031.1 GCA_007117565.1 Candidatus Izemoplasma sp.
ATGTGCCGTCGCTGCATTACCATGTGTAATGAAATGCAGACGGTGGGGGTGCTTTCAGCGCTGCACCGTGGCTTTGATGCGACGGTCGCAACGGCGTTTCACTTAGATTTAAACGACACCTCATGTACGTACTGTGGTCAGTGTGCGTCGGTATGTCCTACGGCTGCACTCGCAGAGATCGATGCGACGCCTGGGGTGTGGCGTGAACTTAACAACCCTAAAAAACACGTCAGCGTGCAAGTGGCACCGGCTGTCCGTGTGGCCATCGCCGAGGAATTCAAGATGCCCCCTGGCACCATTTCCACAGGGAAAATTGTCTCTGCCTTAAGACGTCTTGGCTTTGACAGTGTCTTTGATACGAACTTCGGCGCCGATTTAACGGTGGTTGAAGAAGCGCATGAACTCGTTGAACGGATTGAACAAGGTAAAACGTTGCCGATGTTAACGTCTTGTTGCCCAGCATGGGTAAACTTCATTGAACAACAATTCCCTGATTTATTAGAAGTCCCCTCATCTTGTAAATCACCTCAACAAATGACGGGGGCGATGACGAAATCCTATTTTGCTCAAGAACGTAGCGTAGATCCTAACAGCATCGTCACGGTGGCCGTCATGCCTTGCGTTGCTAAAAAAGCTGAAGCGGCCCGTGAAGAGTTCTATGAAGAAGGCTACACCGATGTGGATTTTGTCATCACAACGCGTGAACTCGCACGGATGATTAAAGAAGCCGCGATTGACTTTAGTAAGTTACCAGAAGGCAAGTTTAATTCGTTGTTAGGTGAGTCTACCGGTGCCGCTGCCATCTTTGGTACCACGGGTGGCGTACTAGAAGCTGCGACGCGTACTGCGTATGAAATGATTACTGGGAAAGAGCTTAAAGAAGTCAAATTTGAAGCCTTAAGAGGTTTTGAAGGTGTGCGGAGTGCCGAAGTTGATTTTAACGGTCAAACCATTCGTGTGGCAATTGCGCATGAGCTCGGTAATACACGTAAACTCTTAGAAGCAATCCAACGTAAAGAAGTTGATTACCACCTCATCGAAATCATGGCGTGTCCAGGTGGTTGTATTGGTGGGGGCGGTCAGCCGTATCACCATGGTGACATTGACATCATCAACAAACGTCGTGAAGCCATTTATAGTTTGGATGAGAACGCACCACTGCGTAAGTCACATGAAAATCCTATGGTCATTCGACTGTATGATCAATTCTTAAAAGAACCAGGCAGTGACATTGCGCATAAATATCTTCACACCACGTATTCACAAAAACCTAGAATCTAAAGAAAAGCCCTCTTGTCCAAAAATAGACAAGAGGGCTTTTTAACGTTACTTTTTGGAGAAGGCTTTTTTCAGATATAAACGGAAGCGCTTAAAGAACTTAGTTTCTTCATATGAGAGTATGGCGACACGATAGATTGGTGCGATCATTGTCAAAAAGAGCACCGAAGCCAAAATCAACAACGTTAAACTGATGAGGGCTTGCGTCAAACTAATGACACCCGTCGCATAAATAACCGGGGCGACAAAAGTCGATAAAAACGGAATGAACGCAATGACACGTAACGCTGTGTCAGCACCCGCCATCGGTAAGAAAATGCCTAAATAGAATCCCCCAAGCAGTAAAAAGACCATCGGGGCTTGATATTGTTGATAATCCTCTTGCGTGGTCGCGACCGCCGCAATGAGCGCTGCTAGGGTTAAGAATAATAACGCACCTGCGATCATGAATAAGAAGGTCACTGCGATGATACTTGGCCAGTGGGGAATTGCGTCAAAGAGTTCACGTATAAACGAAATTTCTTCCATCTGATCGGTCACAATCGAACGATTGAGCATAAAGCCTATGAATCCAAAGGCACTTAAAATCAAGGTTTGAATCACCAAAAATAGACTTGTTGAGGTGATTTTTGCGATGAAGTGTTGCTTGGCTGGGACACTTGCGATGATGATTTCAATCGCTTTAGACGATTTCTCTTCGATGATATCCACCCCTAAGAACTGAGTGGCTAAGATAATCAAGATAAACATCGGGAGTAACAAAATACTCGCAAAGCCTTCTAACATCATCCGCACTTCTGGGGGCAAAAGGTCTTCATCCCCATCACCAGGTGGTGGGCTTTGAACATCATAGTTCGCAAAGCTGATGCCTTGGTATTGATTCAAGATGGTTTGAAGTTGTCCAATTAAAAAATTGGCATTGTCTTCTTGTGTAAAGAGCGTCACATCCGGCTGCATTAAACTGCCTTCAAAAATCATCCAAATGACCACATCACTTTGATCCCAAAAGGTTTCAGAGTCTAAGTCATCGCTGGTCGTTAAAGTATAACGTGGTTCTTCAAAAGGACGGTTCATCACCGTTAAAATTTCTTCGGCTAAAGCAAAAGCTTGATCATCCGAACGATTTTCAATGACAACGTTGGTGAGTTCTACCGTTTCTTCGTCTCGAAATAATCCGATAATACTAGAAAGGTTGGCAAGTAAAATAATCGCGAGCCCCAACAAGCCATTCACAATCCAGAAAGACTTCTTATAAAGGCGCTTTTTAAGGCCAAAGCCAATTAAAAACTTAAGCTTGTCCACGGGAAGCACCTACCTTTGCTAAAAAGATTTCACTAAGTGACGCTTGTTCAACGTCGAACTTCGTCACCGAGGGGGCTTCTTTTACAAGTTCAAACACTGGTTTAATGTAGTCTTTGGAGACAATCTTTACTTGGAAGCCTTCGCCATTTTTCTGGACATCGTAGACCCCTTCAAAATCTTCAAAGACTTTGGGATCGATGTCCGCAATGATTTGGATGGTCATTTTTTGGAAATCTTCTTTGACTTGTTTGATGTCACCTTGAACAATCGACCGTCCGCGCTCTAACACCGCGATGCTCTCACAAAACGACTCAACATGATCGAGTTGATGGGATGAAAAAACAATCATTTTGCCTTTGGCTTGTTGTTCACGGACAACTTTCACAAACAAGTCCGTGTTAATCGGATCCAACCCACTAAAGGGTTCATCTAATATGAGTAGCTTCGGGTCATGAATCAACGCCGTAATAAACTGTATTTTTTGTTGATTCCCTTTAGAGAGTTCTTTGATCTTTTTGTCTTTATATTCAGGGACCTCAAACACATGGAGCCAATGATCTAATGCTTTTAAAATATCAGGCTTTTTCATGCTTTTAAGTTGGCCAAAATAAAGCATTAGTTCTTTGACTGTCATTTTCGTTAAGAGCGATCGCTCTTCAATCATATAACCAATGTCATCGACATTGTGATAGCCTATTTTCTCGCCTTCAAATAAGACTTCGCCGCGGGTAGGGTCAAGCAATCCCATCATCACCCTAAAGGTCGTAGTTTTACCCGCACCATTGGTCCCAAGCAAACCGAAAATCTTACCAGGTTCAATGGTAAAGGTTAAGCCGTCGACCGCGACAAAATCCCCATAATGCACTTGCACATCTTTGACTTCTAACATTGTACGTAATCTCCTTTATCTGTACTGTTACTCGACCAGTATAACATAGTGGTCAAATGAAAAAAA
>SKGG01000045.1 GCA_007117565.1 Candidatus Izemoplasma sp.
AATGGCTATATAAAAGTGTTATGATATAACATAATCACACGCGAAAGGGGCATCTTATGAAACTAAACACTCACGGGTTATTGGTCGTCTTAAGTGGTCCTTCAGGTGTCGGAAAAGGCACTGTGCGAAAAGCGTTGTTTGAACTTGAAAAGCATGACCTCGTTTATTCAATTTCGATGACCACTAGGCCGCCACGTGAGGGTGAAGTGCACGGTGAAGATTATTATTTTGTCACAAGAGAAGAGTTCGAAGCCCGCATCCAAAGCAACGGCTTTTTAGAATGGGCTGAATTTGTAGGCCATTACTATGGTACGCCCAAAGACAAAATCCAAGAACAATTAGAAGCGGGTAAAGAAGTCGTCTTAGAAATCGAAGTCGAAGGCGCCTTACAAGTCCGCAAGCAAATGCCAGAAGCGGTTTTCATCTTTATTGCGCCACCGACCAAAGAAGCACTTTATACACGTTTATTAAGTCGAGGAACAGAGACGACCGATGTCATTTTAGCGCGTATGGAAAAAGCGAAACGCGAGTTCCCAATTGCGCACAAATACGACTACATCGTCATCAACGATGAAGTGACCAATGCGGCCGATCGGATTTTAGCAATCATCCGTGCCGAGCACGCCAAAACAGAACGGACCATTCATAATTATTTAACCATGTTGGAGGCTGAAAATGAAACAAGTGAATGAAGAAGGATTACGGTACCCCTCAATTGACAAACTACTGGAAAAAATTGACTCTAAGTATAAATTAGCGTATACGAGCGCTTTAAGAGCTAAGTCTTTAAGAGAGTTGGATGACAGCACCATTGCGCTAAAATGTTCAAAGCCTGTAGGCCAAGCACTCGAAGAAATCGAAGCCGGAAAAGTCACCATCAAATTTGCAGAAAAAGGTTAGCCGATGGCGCCTTTTTTTTACCGTTTTATCGTGCTATAATAATGTGACAATTTTTTTGGAGGCGTTATGGAAGCTGCATTCAATCGATTACTCAAACAACTCTCCCTAAACGATCACACCCCAGCCATTGAAGGGAAACTTATCGAACTCATCATCGATAAGAAAACCGACACATGGCTTTTTAATATTGAGTTTAAAGCCCCTTTACCCATCGAGACCTTTAACACGTTTGAAACACGGTTAGAAGCCTTGAAAGAGCGACTCAATCATTGTAAAACCATTCAAGCAACCTATGATTTTGAAACCGTTCATTACCAAGATTTAAATGATTACTACGTGTATACGTTAGAAAAACTCATCAAACATTACCCCCGCTTTGAAGCGATTCGAGCCTTTCCTGTGGAGGTCAAAGACGATCGCATCGTCCTCATTACCCCTAAAGATGGTGGGTACGTGTCACAGCTTTTAGTGCCCCTTGAACAGGCGCTTGCACGCTGTGGCTTTCAAACAACGATCACGATGAAGCTCAATGAAGAATCGAGCATCCAAAGCCGGATCGAAGCATTAGAAGAAGCGCACATTGCGTATGAACCTAAGATCCAGTCGTTCATTGCTTTTCAGGAGCATCGGGTGGGTAAAATCAAACACACCATCAAAGACATTCCGATGAGTGAAGCAGATTTAAACAAAACGCTTTCGGCTTACCGCAACGCAAACTATGTCTTTGAAGGCGAAGTCTTTAACGTCACACACCGCAAAATCAAAGGCAACATGATGCTCTTTACGTTTGTTATAGGCGATCAAGACGATGCCATTTACGTCAAGAAGTTTGTCCGTGATGGTGATGAAATTCGTTTTTTAGAAAACATTGAAGTCGGCATGTTGATGCGTGTCGATGGACGCGCTGAAGTCGACAAGTATTCACACGACATCGTCATTACGGCTCAAACCATTGAACATTCACGCTACCTTAATGAAGGCGCCCATCGTGACGATGACGCCAAAGAAAAACGTGTTGAGTGGCGTCTTCACAGCAAAATGTCCACCCTTGACGGCATCGATTCAATCAAAGATTACGTCGCGGTCGCGAAACACTTTGGTCATAAAGCACTCGCGCTCACTGACCATAACAGCGTTCAAGCCTTTCCGGAGTTTTATAAAGCGGTTAAAAACAGTGGGATTAAACCGATTTTTGGGGCTGAATTTAACGTCGTCTTTGAAGAACAAACCACCCTTTATCAGCCAGCTTCACCGGCGCATGACGGGTCGTTACTCGATCAAACCTATGTGGTTTTTGACATTGAAACCACAGGTCTTTCCAATCGCTACGACGACATCATTGAAATCTCTGCGGTCAAATTACAAGGGGATCGCGTCGTGGATCGTTTCGATTCGTTTGTGTACCGTGAAGAGAAACTCTCCACATTCACAAAAAAACTCACCAGCATCAACGATTTAGATTTAGAACACGCCCCGCCCATTGACGAGGTCATTGCGTCATTCCAAGCGTTTATCGGAAACGCCATTTTAGTCGCGCATAATGCCCGCTTTGATGTGGGATTCATTGAAGCGTTCATGCAAAAATTTGACCGTCTAGAACGGTCGTATGCGTACATGGATACCCTCGCGATGGCACGGACATTGTATGCGAAAAAGCTTAAGCGCTTTAACTTAAAAGCGGTCGCCAAATTATTTTCTATCGATTTAACGCAACATCACCGAGCCGAAGCGGACACAGAAGCGACGGTCAACATTTTTAAAGCGATGTTGCACGACCTTAAACAGCGTGGCATCGTTACGCTTGAACAACTTTCTGACCCTAAAAAACATCTTAAAGGCTTTGACCCTTACGCCAACGCACTGAAACATCATGTGACGGTTTGGGCGAAAAACCAAGCTGGCATGAAACAACTTTATGAACTGATCAGCTTAGCCAACACACGCTTCTTTGATAAAACCCCGACGTTACCTTATCGCATTTTAGAAAAACACCGCGAACATTTACTCGTAGGCAGTGGCTGTATGCACAGTTATTTTTATGACCTCAGTTATCAACAACAAGACCAGGATATTCGCCAGTTTAGTGAGAAATTTGATGTCATCGAGCTGCCTGTGGTTGAGGATGCGCTCCACCTATTTGAAAGTGAATACAGTCAGTTTGATCCTATCAAACAGACGGTCACGATCGATGAAAAAGCCCGTGAAGTGTACCGCAAAAGACTTCAAGAGACCAATCAACGTTTACACCAACTGGCGCGTGAAAGCAACAAGCCAGCCATCGCCATTGGCGATGTGCATCACATTGAACAAAGCAGCGTTAAATACCGTGACATCTACATTCAAACCCCCGTGGTGGGTGGGGGCTATCATGATTTAGCACGCGTCCATCAAGTGCCCTCACAATACTACCGCACGACCCAAGAAATGTTGGATGCTTTCGCTTATTTAGGCGAAGAAGCTGCCCTCGAGGTGGTCATCACCACGCCGAATCAACTGGCGAATAGCATTGAAGCGTGCCAACCCTTCCCGAAAGAGCTCTTTGCGCCGGCGGATGATTTCTTAGTGAAACAAGGCATCCCTTCGGTGGAAAAAGCACTCAAAGAACG
>SKGG01000070.1 GCA_007117565.1 Candidatus Izemoplasma sp.
AAAAAAAAGATTACTTTCTTTAAGTTAGTCTCTTGACAATGAAACCGATATTAAGTAAACTGAATGAAATCGTAGCGTCGAAGAAGTAGGGAACCTCGTTGTTTTTTAAGAGAGTCGGTAAGGGTGAGAACCGATAAAACAATGCTTCCTGAATGGATCGACAAGAGGCTTCTTGAAACCATAGTAGGGAAGCACGGGTTCTCCCGTTACAGAGATAGGGTATGCTGGTACCCAAACGAGCGCTTTTTAGCGGAACATGAGGTGGCACCACGAATGTTGATTCGTCCTCTACACTCTTTTTGAGTGTAGAGGACTTTTTTTGTTCCCTAAAAGTGAAAACTAAGGAGGTCATGAAAATGATGAAAACCCAGTTCGGTCGCTATGGTGGCCAATTTGTACCACCCCCAGTGCTAAACGCACTCAATGAAGTAGAAGCAGCCTTTTTAGCCGCTAAAGAAGATCCGACTTTTGAGGCAGAATTCCGCTATTACCTCAAGCATTTTGTGGGTCGGGAGAACCCGGTATATTACGCTAAAAATCTTTCTGAGTATGCCGGGGGCGCACAAATCTATTTTAAGCGTGAAGATCTAAATCACACAGGGGCTCACAAAATTAATAACACCATTGGTCAAATTTTATTGGCTAAACGGATGGGAAAAACTAAAATCATCGCCGAAACAGGCGCAGGTCAACATGGCGTTGCGACCGCCACTGCGGCGGCGATGTTTGGGATGGAATGTGAAATTTTTCAGGGTGCACTTGATATGGAAAGACAACGTCTTAATGTTTTTAGAATGGAACTCTTAGGCGCTAAAGTGACTGGTGTCACACGTGGGACAAAGACACTCTCTGATGCGGTCGATGAAGCCATTGAACAATGGGTTTCAAGAATCGAAGACACCTTTTATCTTTTAGGCAGCGCTGTGGGTCCACACCCCTATCCTGAAATGGTACGGTATTTCCATCGTGTCATTGGCGAAGAAGCCCGTGTTCAAATTCTCGATCAAGCTGGGAAACTTCCGGATGTCGTGATGGCTTGTGTGGGTGGCGGGTCAAATGCGATTGGGTTATTTCAAGGGTTTTTAGACGATGAAGACGTTGAAATTATTGGTGTTGAAGCCGCTGGAAAAGGATTAGATACGAACGAACATGCGGCGACGATGGTCAAGGGGCAAGATGCGATCATCCATGGTATGCAAACACGTGCGGTTTTAAATGATCAAGGCGAAATTGCCCCTGTATACTCAATTTCGGCTGGCTTGGATTATCCGGGCGTTGGACCAGAACACGCGTATTTACAAGACATTGGTCGTGCGCGCTATGTCGCGGCAACCGACGATGAAGCGGTCGATGCGCTCTTATTACTTAGTCAAAAAGAAGGCATTACACCGGCCATCGAAACTGCACATGCGGTACATTATGCGATTGAACTTGCTAAAACCATGAATCCTGATCAAGTGATTTTAGTCAACCTATCGGGTCGTGGAGATAAAGATGTTGAAGCCATTCAAGCGTACTTAAAGAATCGTTCGAATCAAACTTTGTAAAACCGTCACTATCGGCTATAATAAAGCCAACTTAAGAAAACAGGTGACGTATGGAAAAAACAGATTATAAGATCGCGTTAATGATTGATTCAGAGAATGTCAATCCCATGTGGATTGAAAAAGTCATTGATGAAGCCGCTAAATATGGTCAAATCATCGTGTCTTTATTTTACGGTGACGTCAAAAAAATTAACCGTGAATGGGAACAAGTTGCGGTAGATCATGCGATTCGTCCGATGCATCAATACGCTGTATCAAAACAGAAGAACGCGGCTGATTTAGCGATGGCTTTAGATGCGATGGAACTGATGTACCGGGGGACGGTGGATGCGTTTTTCATTGTTTCAAGTGATTCCGATTTCACTCCACTCGCTATGAAACTCAAAACCGGAGGCATGATGGTTATTGGATTTGGTCATAGAGATCAAGTGACGTCTGCTTATCGGAATGCGTGCACTAAATTTATGTATTTTGAATCGCTTGGGACAAATCATGACGTAGAACAAACAGACGATATTCAACCGGATGATATTGCGAACGTGATAGAGAAAATCGTCTCTGAAAATGGCGAAAACAATCGCTTACTCATGTCACGATTAGGCATCATTCTTAACAATAAGTTTTCTGATTTTGACCCTCGAAATTATGGCTCTGCGAACTTGACAAGCCTCATTCATCAGTTGCCTAATTTAGATATTTCCTTTGATCATGATAAAAAAGCTAATTTTGTACGTATCAAACCCCAACTGACTGAAGATGTCTTAAAAGAAGTTGTCATTAAAATTATCTCCCGCAATAAAAGTAAAGAAATGGCGCTACCAAAACTTAAACAAGAACTGGATAGACAATATCCAACGTTTTCCTATCAAGTGTATGGTTTTACGAAATTTAGTGGGTTTATTCAATCATTAGGCGCCTTCACCATTCATCAAAATAAAGTGCGATTGCGTAGCACAAAACGTCGTTAAATGGAAAAGATTCATTGTCCTCAGTGTCACCACAAAACGGCCGCACATTTGACCAATTGTAACGAATGTGGATACCCATTAAAAGACCGTGAGTTTAAAGACTATATAGAACTTATACGTGAGCGTCCGGGCTTTATGAGCTTTATCTTTGCGCTTGTGAGTTTATTTGCACCGATAAGGTATTTCGACATTTTCTTTGGTTTACTTGCAATCAGTTTAAGTTTCACGAGTCTAAAAACGAAACAAGAAACAGCCTTTGGAATGGCGAGTCTCGTAGTCATCGGATTAGCTATCATTTTAAAAAGTCTTAGTCTTTGGTTAGGTTGGCCTATCTATTTACTATAAAACGCCATAGAAATGTGGCGTTTTTTTAATGCTTTAATAAGCTTTTTTTCGCAACAAAAGACCATGTATTTTCAAGGCTTTGACCACTATACTATGCGTAAGAAAGGATAAAGGAGTGATTCAAATTAAAAGGGTTGGTATATTTATCGACGGGGCGTATTTAGACCGAGTACTTAAAGACGAGTTTAAGGGCATTAAAATCGATTTCAAAAAACTCGTGAGTTGGCTCTCACAAGATTTAGATGTCTTAAGAACGTATTATTACCACTGTGAACCTTATATGAGTGAGGATCCTACCCATGAAGAGACGGACCGAGCTTTAAAAGCGAGTTACTTTTATGATCGGTTATCGTTGCTCGATGGGTTTGAAACACGTCTAGGCAAACTTGAATATCGAGGACTAAATCATAATGGACAACCCATTTTCACACAGAAGAAAGTGGACTTATTGTTAGGGGTTGATTTGGTTCGGTTTGCGCTCAAAAAAAACATCACGCATGCGGTCATCTTTACAGGAGATAGTGACTTTATTCCCGCACTGGATGTAGCGAAAGAAGAGGGTGTTCATATCATTTTAGGTCACGGCACGCTCTATCCCCCTCATCAAGATTTAAAGCGGTGTGCCGATCAAAGGGTGCGGTTAA
>SKGG01000029.1 GCA_007117565.1 Candidatus Izemoplasma sp.
CCATGAGATGAGGTATCTTGTGTGTTTAAAGGGGCACCATTGTAAAGATTTGACCCGCCATAAACCGATTTATCCGAGTTCATAATTTCTTCATAAATCCCTACTTTAGGGACCCCAATCCGGTAATCATGATGGGTGGCTGGGGTTAAGTTTAACACCACCACGATGGGGTCTTCGTAAGGTTTTCCATAACGGATGTAGGTCAAGATGCTTTGATCGGCGTTGTGTTGATCAATCCATTGAAAGCCACTAGGTTCATGATCGAGCGCATGCAGCGCCGCTTCATGTTCCACGAGCGCCATCATATCACGGTTGTATCTTAAGGCGCTGTCGTGCATCGGATAGCTTAAAAGATGCCAATCGAGTTCGGTGTGATCACGCCATTCATGCATGTGTCCAAACTCACCACCCATAAAGAGGAGTGTTTTACCCGGGTGGGTATAAAAATAGCCCAGTAATGCCCGGTAGTTTGCAAACTTCTGCCAGTAATCGCCTGGCATTTTTTCAACAAGTGAATGTTTGCCATGCACGACTTCATCGTGTGACAGCGGCAAAATATAGTTTTCACTGTACGCGTAATGCATTGAAAACGTTAGTTCATGATGATGAAACTTACGATAAATCGGATCTTTTTCAAAGTATTTAAGCGTATCGTTCATCCAGCCCATGTTCCATTTGTAATTAAAGCCTAAGCCTCCATATTCCACAGGATGTGTGACTTTAGGGTGCGCGGTGGAATCTTCAGCCGCTAAAATGGCGGTCGGATGCGCTTCAAAAATGGCCGCAGAGACCCGTTTTAAAAATTCTTGCCCGCCATGATTTTCACCGACGCGAGAATCCCCTAAATAGTAGATGATGTTTGATACCGCATCGATGCGGAACCCATCAATATGGAATTTTTTAAGAAAATATAACGCGTTTGAAATAAGGAAACTACGGGTTTCCCCGCGTCCTAAATCAAAGTTCGCCGTCCCCCACACGACGTTTTCACGGATGTGTTCTTCAGCGTATTCATAGAGGGGTTCACCATCAAACATGTAAAGTCCATGCGCGTCTTTACACATATGCCCTGGGACCCAGTCTAAAATGACGCGAATGTTTTCTTGGTGACAGCGGTCGACTAAATACATGAGGTCTTTAGGTACCCCATAACGACTTGTGACGCTATAATACCCCGTACCTTGATAGCCCCACGACATATCCAATGGATGCTCATACACAGGCATCAATTCTAAGTGGGTAAAATGATTGCGTTTTAAATAAGGAATCAAGAGATCCACCAGTTCCGCAAAGGTGTGAAATCCACCACCGGGCTTTTGCATCCAGGAGCCCACATGGAGCTCGTAAATCGAAACGGGTCGATTGTAAGGATGCGCGTCATCGCGCGTCGCAAGATAATCGTCATCGCCCCACTCATAGCCTTCTAAATCATAGACTTTTGACGTGGTTTCAGGTCGGTTTGAACTGTAAAACGCATAAGGGTCTGCTTTATAAAGTTTGGCCCCACGGTGCGTTTCAATCATGTACTTGTATTGTTTCCATTCAAGATTGTGAGGAATCTCAATTCGCCAGACGCCTGAATCATCGATTTTTGAGAGCTGGTGCACCCAGTCTTGGTAGTCGTTAAATTCCCCTACCACACTGACGGCTTTGGCGTGTGGCGCGTAAACGGTAAATCGTGTGGCGATGATCTCTCCTTGATCGTTTTTAACTAGATGCGCCCCAAAATGTTCATAGGCGTCTTTAAGTTCCCCTTGATTAAAATAATACAGTGTGTCCGCATGCATTGGTTTCATCGCATGGCCCCCTATCCTATCAATTTTTTAATGGTATCGTATCGATACCCTTGGCGCATGAGTCGTTGAATAAATTTCTGTTTTTCAGCTGGATTACTTAAATCAACACGTGCTTGTTCTTTTGCTAAGCGCGCTTTTAATAGCGCTTCTTCATCGGGTGTGTCGATGGTGAGTTGACTCAATGCCTCATTGACCATGCTTGAGTCATACCCTGCGCGCAGCCCTGCTTGAAAAAGTGTTTGCTTAAGCGCCATGGGTGGTTTATCTTTTTGTTGTTTAAGCGTGTTTTCGAGGTGTGTCACACAGCGTGCTTGCCATACATCATCAGAGACAGAATGAAGCGCCTCTTGAATCATGGCCAAAGGAAACCCTAATTTCATGAACGCTTGTTGATAGTGTTTCGGGCCTTTGTGTTCAAACGCGATGGCTTCTTCTAAACGTTGATCTAAAAGGGTTTGATCGTCTAAGTAACAATGATCTTTCAACATCCTAATGACCGCTTGAATGGTCGTTTCATCGAAGGTTTGACGCAATTTTTTTTTCATCGCAAAGACAGTATAAGGTTTATAGCTTAACGCTTTAAACGCTTTATCCGCTGCGTCAAAATAAGTTGAGCGAGCTTTTAGTTTGGCGAGGGTGGCTTCGTTTAAGACATCACCCTCACGTAAGGACGCTTCCAAATAAGCTTCTAAATGAAGCGTAAAGGTGGCGTCTTCTCCCTCGATGCTGACGCGTTTATTCTTAATCTGTATGGCTTTAATTTCCATGGTTTCTAAGGTAATCGAGAGCAGCTTGAAGCTGGGTGTCGTTGTCAAAATCTTGCCGGAAGACAAACAAAGCTTCTGAGAGTGCGGTCGCGGTGGCTTGATCGATGTCGCCACTCACAGGGAGATCGTGACTGGCTTGAAACGCTTCAACGACACTTTGCATATTTTGATCAAAATAGCCGTCTTGACGGACGTTGTAGCCGAGGGCCGTTAGGATTTTTTGGGCGTTTTCAATTTGTCGATCGACTTGATCAAACGTTAAACGCTCATCGCTAGAAAGGCGAATGGAGAAGGCCTGGAAGAACGGATTGGCTTCCACGGTAATGCTTGGTTCGACCGCTAACACATCCCCGCCAATATTATTGACCCATGTGCCGTTAGGCGTCAACCAACGACCCACGGATGTTTGGAGTTCATCGCCAGGAGCGGTCGTCATCGAATGGGGCACTTGCATAGTCCCTTTCCCAAAGGTCGGTGTGCCTAGGGTCGTGAAACCGCCTTTTTCCATCATGCCCGCCGCAAAGACTTCTGAGGCTGAGGCGCTGTTTCCGTTGATTAAAATGACGATTGGATAATCTTTATTCACGGTGCCTGAAGCGTTGTATTCAATTTGTGAGACTTCGCCGTTAGAAACACTTTCAATGATAAACATCGGCAAATCCCCACGCGAGAGGAACAGATCCATCATCCGTTGAACGGTCGTTAATAGCCCACCACCATTGTTTCTTAAATCAATGACTAACCCGTCAATGTTTAGATCGTCTTCAAGCATGCCAAGATTCGAAGAAAAGAAACTGAACGTTTGTTGGCCAAAGCTGTTCACACGAATGTACCCAAAGGTTTGACCGTCGTCTTCAAACGTTTCAACCACCACAGTTGGGTTTTCAATTTGCGCCCGTGTCATCGTCACAAAGATGGTCTCTTGAAA
>SKGG01000076.1 GCA_007117565.1 Candidatus Izemoplasma sp.
AGTGTGCTAAGCACACTATTTTGCGTATCGATGAGCAATCGAACTTGCGGCGGCCGCCGCAATGGCGCCGACGATGTCATCTAAAAAGGTGTTACATTTGTCGGGGGCTTTGCCGGCTTCATCAATTTTGGCGATGATGCCAGGTTTTAGTTTATCGACATAACCAAAATTGGTAAAGCCGATCGAGCCATAGACGTTCACGATCGCTAAAGCTAAGACTTCATCAATGCCATATAGCCCATAATCGTCCATCAACATCGAGCGTAAGGGTTCATCCAAATGCCCTTTTTCAGCCATGATGTCGAGTTCTAACCCTGTTAAAATGGCGTTTTGAACTTCGCGTTTCATCACAACGCGTTCAACGTGATCGAGACAGATTTCTAAGGTGAGGGCTGGGACGTAAGGTTTTTGTAAATCGAGCGTCAACTCCGCGATTTCGATGAGTTCGACGCCACGATCGCGTAACATATCGACCACAATGTCCCGTTTGCTGGGTTCATTGAGACGGTTCTCAGTGGCTTGACTCATATCTGTTCTACGCCGATGATGCCAGGGACTTCCTCTAATAAAATCGTTTCAACGCCATACGTTAAGGTCGTGTCAATCGCTGCGCAGCCCACACAAGCCCCTAACATTTCAACGTAAACAATGCCTTCTTCGTATTTTACAAACCTAATGTCTCCCCCATCACGGTTAATGTAAGGGCGTAATTTATCTATCACAGCACGCGCTTGTTTTTCAATGGTTTTTTGGTCCATCTAATCCCTCCTTATGGGTAGCTATACTATACCAAATCTTCGTCTTTTTGACCAGTCTCTTCCGCTGTTTTTGAGGTGCGTTTTAAAATAAAATAAGGCGCATTCGGTACCGCGGATTCCATGAGGTAATCCGCAATGAGCGTTTCTTCTTTAGCAAAAAAACCTTTCAGTCTTAACACTTGGGCACTGTAATCGCCGACAATGTAGACAAACTTATCGAAATAATCGACGTATCGGTCGTTAAAAGCTTTCACTTCAAACGCCTCTTTATGATCATGAATGAGCGTAAAAATGCCGTGTTCGGTTTCAATCATAGTGTTCTCCCTTGTTACAATTTATAGTCGTCTGGGTCAAAGGCATACTCATCGTCTTCTGCCTTTGGCAGCATTTTGGGTGTGTCACTTTGGTGGGCTTTGTTAAATGTTGTTGACGTATCGGTGTTTAAAGGTAAGGCAATCGCTAAGACAAGGTATACCAGTAAAATGGTGCCTGAACTAACAAAAAATAGGATTACGGTGATGAAACGTACCAAATCAGGTGACGCATCTAAAGAATCGGCTAAACCATTACAAACGCCCGCTAAAATGGCGCCATCGCGTTTTCTTCTCCAAGGTTTTTGCATCCACTCATCCTTTCCAATCCACACACACATAGTTTTCGTGGGTGTGTTCTTTTAATGCCATGTTGAGTGCTTCATTGGCGGCTTCCTTAATGTCTAAAAAGGACCCGCCAAACGTTGTCACAGATACGATGCCAAAGTAAGGTACAAGCCGCTCTTTGACGGCGCCAAACTGCATCTGTGTCTGCATCATCGCACTGTTTTCTTTAAGTGCTTTTTTCAGTATATCGCCTTTTCTGCGATCGGTCAAAACCAACGCAAACGTGACCCCTTTGACACGAAAGACACGTTGGGCTTCTTTGACAAATTGATAGCGGATTTTTTCTAAAAATTCCGCCATCATCAAATCCCCAACATCACGTCCGTACCGCTCATTAATGAGCGGGATGTTATGAAGCTCAAAAAGTACTAAATCATACGGTCTTGCTTGATGATGTAGTTGACTTAAAACTTTATCATACGCATCTTCTAAGGGCATTTGGTTGAGCACATCAAGACTGCTTCTAGGGTGCTGTTTGGTATCTAAATAACGAATCAAAGAGACCGTGAGAGGTTTTTTATCAACCATCACTACTTGGCCCATTTCTTCAATCCAATGATACTGTTCGTTGATTAAGTAACGATACTTGGTACGGTATATTTTATCATTGCCTTTGACTTTTTTGATAGCGGCTTCATACGGTTTTAAATCGTCCGCAAACATGCGCTCTAAAAAGTCGTTTTCGTTGAACTGATGATCGCTAAGCCCAAGCGTCTCAAGATAGCGATCTGTCCCAAAACATTCACCTTTGTGATTTTTATACGCTAAACCTTCAGGCAGAACATTGAGTGTCGCAATAAAGCGTTGCCTTAAATTTTCAGCCTCATGAGAAAGGCTCTCATAGCTTGTTTTCAACTGTTGGTAGCTTTGCGGTTTTCTTAAAAATAACGCCTTTGGCTCTATGAAAAACACCCCCACAACAAAGCTAAGCCATAAGAAAGTCTCTAATGTGATCCATGGTTGTTCAAGAAACTCCCCATACAATGAGGCGTAACCGGCGAGGACTAACATAAACCAAAGACTGGCGAGGATGCCTTTTTTTAAACGCAGCCATTGCCATAAGATCAAAAGCGCCCAAATACCAACAATCATCGCTTCGATAAGCATGGTCATCGCCTCATTTCTCTTGTTTTACTGGCTAAAAAGAGTGGTTCATAACGGAACGTCACAAAAAGCATGACAAGAAGGACATAAAGCGCTAAGAGGGTGTTTGGCAAAGGCACTAAAAAGGTCATGAGGCCTACTGCTAAAAACGATAAGGCCCATAGCCATGATAAGCCTTGGGTGAGTTTAATGAAAAACGGACTGGCCGCGTCATACATCATGCGATCACGATACCATAGTCGCCACAGTAAAGGTTTTTTGGTGAGCAAGTACCCAATCAACACCACACTCAACATAACCATGTGAACCGCATACGTTTGATCGAAAACAAACACAATCACGCCTTGAAGGGTAAGCGAAAACACCACCCATAGCGGCCAAATTAACGACGTTTTTAGGATCAACTTAGACCCCACACCTAACGTTAAAATGGTGCCTGCGAACGCCCATGACAACCACGGGGATTCCACCCAAAAAGAGGTTACCAAATGGCTTGATAAAAGCAGCATTATCACTATAAATAAAGCCATTCCCCAGGGTTTTTTGTGGGGTTCATACGGTGGAATATCGTGGGGTTGATCTAATTGAAACGCGTTTAAAAAACGACGTAATTCTTGCGTATCTTCTTCACGACTTAAACGGGTCAAAGCCTCTTCTAATGGGGGCCGTTCGTGCGTGATGGTTTCAAAGGTTTCATAGTCTAAATTTAAGGTGATATCTGGGGCTTTCTCTCCCCCATAAAAACGGGCTTCATCGTCAAAGATGATGATGACATCACTCTTCCCAAAATCAAGCTTTAGACGCGTCCGGTACTCATAAGACCCTTCTTGATACGCA
>SKGG01000088.1 GCA_007117565.1 Candidatus Izemoplasma sp.
ACGCACATTTAAACGACAACCAAGCGTTAAGTTTATCGCGTCATGAACTTGCGATTGACCTTGAAGGTATCATGGTTGCCGCAAGACATGCGCTAAAGCAAAATGGCGCGCTTTATATGGTGCACCGTGCAGCGCGCCTTCAAGATATTTTAATCGCCTGTGAGAACGCTCGGTTTAAACTTAAACGTGGTCGTTTCGTGTATCCTAAAGCCAACAGTGAGGCGATGATGGTGTTATTAGAGTTTCGCTTTGATGCGAAGAGTGAGGCTAAGTTTGAGCCTCCACTCATCGTTCATCATGAGGATGGGACCTACACCAAAGAGGTTCAAGCCATATTTACCAACCGGGAGGCGTTATGAACATTCGACAAAGTTTCACTCAAGATAAACCAACGCTTTATGTGGTGAGCACACCGATTGGAAATTTAGAGGATATGACTATGCGTGCGATCCGCCTTTTAAGTGAGGTTTCAGTGATTTATGCTGAAGATACTAGAAGGGCGCGTATTTTAACCCAACACTACCAAATCAAAACCCCATTAAAGTCTTATCATGCGCACAACGAACAAGCGCGCGTAGAAGAAATCATTCAGGCATTAGAAGAAGGACACTCTCTCGCTTTAATAAGCGACGCAGGGACCCCGCGTATCAGTGACCCAGGCGACATCGTTATCCCAGCCATCATTGAGGCTGGATACCCTGTCGTGCCTATTCCTGGTCCAGCTGCCTTTTTAAGCGCATTAATGGGCGCAAAAGAAAGTGTTCATGCGTTTGTGTTTATAGGCTTTATCCCACAACAAAATAAAGCGCGTGATGCGTTGCTTAAACGCGTTCAAACCTATCCTGAAGCCTTGATATTTTATGAAGCGCCGCATCGTTTATTAGAGACGCTAACCCATTTATACCAACGCTTAGGTGCACGGAAAGTGACCTTAGCCAAAGAGTTGACTAAGAAGTTTGAAACGTTTTACGATTTTACCTTACAAGAAACGAATGAAATCCCAGACATTATGGGAGAATATGTTATTATAGTCGAGGGCGCAGCGGACGCGCCTACGTTAACCCAGACCGACATGGTCGAACACGTCGTTTTACTGATCGAAGATGGGCTCAGTGAGATGGCTGCGATTAAAGAAGTCGCGAAACAACGAAAACTCAAAAAGAACGTCGTATACATGGCTTACCAACAACATAAACAATCGTTATTAGAGGAGGGTTCTTAATGTCTAAGACCTTTTATGTGACCACCCCCATTTATTACCCCAGTGGCCAACTCCATATCGGCAACGCCTATACCACGGTGTTGTGCGATACGTTAAAACGCTACAAGAAACTTCGTGGCTTTGAGACGTACTACCTCACCGGCATGGACGAACACGGAAAAAAAGTTGAAACCGTCGCTTTAGAGCGTGGGCTCTCACCACTCGAACATGTCAGTGAAATCGCAGAAGACACGAAAGGCCTATGGAAACGTCTAGACATCCGTTATGACGATTTTATTCGGACCACAGAAAAACGTCATAAAACCGTCGTTCAGAAGTTGTTCGAGCGGCTGCTTGAACAAGGCGACATTTACTTAGGTGAGTATGAAGGCTATTACTGTATGCCGTGTGAATCTTTTTATACGGAAACACAATTAGCCGAAGGCCATACATGTCCTGATTGTGGCCGCGAAACAAGCCGCTTAAAAGAAGAAAGCTACTTCTTGAAACTCAGTAAATATCAAAAGAAACTGCTTAAACACATCGAAGACAATCCCGATTTCATCACCCCTGAAAGCCGTCGTAACGAAGTCGTGGCATTCATCGAGCAAGGGCTCAATGATTTGAGTGTCTCAAGAACGACGTTTGATTGGGGCATCAAAGTTGTCTCAAACCCAGAACACGTGGTCTATGTGTGGTTGGACGCATTATCGAACTACATCAGTGCACTCGGTTATAGCACCGACGATGATATGCGCTTCCAAAAATACTGGCACGGCGATGAAGTGCTTCATGTGGTCGGTAAAGATATTTTAAGATTCCATGCGATCTATTGGCCGATTATGTTGATGGCCTTAGATGTGCCAGTCACCTTTAAACTGCATGCGCATGGTTGGTACATGATGCGCGAAGGAAAAATGTCTAAATCAAAAGGGTCTGTGATTTATCCTGACCTTGTCTTAAAACGTTATGGCTTAGATGCTTTAAGATATTTCTTGTTAAAAGAACTGCCTTATGGAGGCGATGGTCTGTTTGCGCCTGACGTCTTTATTGAACGCTTAAACTTTGATCTTGCAAACGATTTTGGCAATCTTTTAAACCGTTCGGTGGCGATGATCAATCAGTATTTTGGTGGACACGTCAATAAGAACAGTGCGTCCACGGAATTTGATGCATCGTTAGAAGCGTTGATTGAGGAAACCAAAGCCTCGTATGAAGAACATTTTGATACACTGAAAGTCTCAATGGCGATTCAAGACATTTGGACACTAATCCGCCGTACCAACAAATACATTGACGAAACAACCCCGTGGATTTTAGCCAAAGACGAACAACAAAAAGACGTCTTAGAAAACGTCTTGTATCATTTGGCCGAAAGCTTACGCATCATTGGGGTTTTACTCAAACCAATCTTGGTTGAAAACCATGAGAAGCTTTTTGCTCAACTCGGTGTCTCCAAAACGTATCAGTCTTACGATCAAGCCGTGTTTGGCGCCTTAAATACGTATGAGGTTATCGACCAAGCGGAACCCCTCTTCCCACGCTTAAAAGTAGACGATGAGGTCACCGCGTTAAGCGAACTCATCAGTAAACAAAACACTAAAAAAGTCATCACCCCAATCAAAGACGAGGTGACGATTGACGATTTTGCAAAACTAGACTTACGAATTGGTGTGATTAAAGCGTGTAAAAAGCACCCTAATGCCGATAAATTACTTGTGTCAACGGTGGACATCGGTGAAGGCAAAGACCGACAAATTGTCTCCGGCATTGCGGGACACTATGAACCCAAACAACTCGTCGGTAAAAAAGTTATTGTGGTCGCTAATTTAAAACCTGTGAAACTGCGCGGGGAACTCAGCGAAGGCATGTTATTAGCTGGCTCAAACACCGCCCAACTTGAGGTCATTACCTCACTTGAACTGCAACCCGGGGACTTAGTGAAATAAAGAAAATAACGTACGGTGAGAAGAAACGTTTTTGGTTGACTTTTACCTTTCGATACGGTATCATACTGTTCGGTACATTTTCACAATCCACTAGCCCGACTATAAAATCCCTATAGGAGGCTAAGCTATGAAAACTATCATGGCCAATGAACAAACCATAACACGTAAATGGCATGTGATTGATGCAAAAGGCAAAA
>SKGG01000040.1 GCA_007117565.1 Candidatus Izemoplasma sp.
TGAAACAAGCTTAACCAATCTTCTTTCCGGACAAGTTGACCACAATCAGGACATATCATACGCACCTCCATCCTCATCATACGTCACCGACTGGATTTTCCGTAAAAAAAATCCACCTTGCGGTGGATTAATCGGTCTCTTGATAAAGTTTGGCTGGAATTTTACTTTCTAAGAAGGCTTGCATGTTAAAAGCGAGCGCTTCAAGTTCGTTTTCCCCCGGATAAACCACCACGGGTGCCATGTGTTTAATCATCTCTTTAAGTGGCTCGATGATGTCGGCGTTGTAAGCGAGGCCACCCGTTAAGATGATGGCGTCTAAATTGCCGTAAGAGACGCCATAAAGGGCACCAATGCTTTTAGCAATCTGATACACCATCGCTTTGAACACTTTACGCGCGTTGGCTGAACCTGAGGCAATCATGTCGGAAACGGCTTCGGCGTCTTTGGTGTTCAGGTAAGAAAACATCCCACCATAAGACCGCACCGTTTTTAAAAGTTCTTCTTGAGTGAACTGACCGCTATAGGCCATGTCAATGACCGCACACACTGGCAGCGACCCTGTGCGTTCGGGTGACATGGGGCCATCGCCATCAAGCGCATTATTGACATCCACCACGCGTCCATGATGATGATACCCAACCGAAATCCCACCACCCAAATGGGCGATGATCAGGTTGAGTTTATCATACGGTTGATCGATTTGCTCGGCGTATTTGCGGGCGACCGCTTTTTGATTCAGCGCATGAAACAAACTACGTCGACTGACGCCGTTAAGCCCACTAATTTTCGCGATTTGACGCATTTCATCGACGACGACAGGATCCGCAATGTACGCTTTTTTATTGACTTTGGACGCTAAAGCATGCGCTAAAAGCCCACCTAAATTTGATGCATGCACCCCGTAACGATTGGTGGAGAGTGTTTCAATCATCGTTGGGTTGACTTCATAAAGCCCACTTTCTAAAGGCTTTAAAAGACCGCCGCGACCAATAAACCCGTCAATGGTTTTTAAATCAATGCCATATTCGTCTAAAAAGTCCTCCACAACACTTTGACGCAAGGGCAATTGGTCAACGAGCGTCTCAATCTGTAACAACTCACTGGTATCGTGTTTAATGGTGGCTTTGGCAATCCGTTTTTGATTGTCAAAGACCGCCACTTTGGTGCTTGTTGAACCTGGGTTGATGGTTAAAATACGCATCGAACCCCTCCTTAATGTTGAGCTTGCGCGTGTTCATACCCCATGGCTAACGCTTGTTTATTCAAAGGGAGTAGCGCGGCTTTCGCGCCAGAGAAGGTTTTTTCTAGCGTCTTATGAATGGCCTCTTCATCGAGTAACTTGGCTTTCGTCATAAAGGCCCCCAACATAATCATATTGACCGTTTTTAAATTGTCAAGTCCTAAGGCCATCTCATTGGCCGGAATTTCTAGGACCGTCACATCACTTCTAAACGTATAGTCTTTCACTAAGGAACTGTTCACAATGATGATCCCACTAGAAGTGACTTGCGGTTCAAATTTACGCAGGGAGGGTTCGTTTAAGGCGAGTAAAATATCTGGATGCTCGACTAAAGGTGAATGAATCGGTGCTTCAGAGATAATGACCGAACAATTGGCTGTGCCGCCTCTGGTTTCTGGGCCGTAAGAAGGGATCCACACGGTGTGTAAATCAAGGGCGGTTGCCGTGTACGATAAGATTTGACCGAGCAACATCACCCCTTGCCCCCCAAAGCCCGCGACAATTATTCTTTGATCCATGGTTCGCGCTCCTCTCTCGTGTCTTTATAAACACCTAAAGGATAGTAAGGAATCATGGTCTCTTTCGCCCACGTTAAACTGTCGTTAGGTGTCATACCCCAACCAATCGGGCACGTTGAAATAAACTCAATGAGTGAGAACCCTTGTTTTTTGGTTTGCGTATCAAACGCTTTTTCAATCGCTTTTTTTGCTTTGATAACATGTTTTGGGTCATGCACACTGACGCGCTCTAAATAGGTAGCACCAGGAATCGTGGCAAGCATCTCAACGATTCTTAAGGGCATGCCTGCGTCAAGTTGACGGCCTCTTGGAGAGGGCGTGGTTTTTTGACCAATCAACGTCGTTGGGGCCATTTGACCCCCGGTCATCCCGTAAATGGCGTTATTGACAAAGATGATGGTGATGTTTTCACTGCGGTGCGCCGCATGAATGACTTCCGCCATCCCAATGGAGGCTAAATCGCCGTCGCCTTGGTAAGTGAACACCGTATGGTTTGGACGCACACGCTTGATGCCTGTGGCCACCGCGGGAGCGCGACCGTGCGGTGCTTGCTGCATGTCACAGTTAAAAAACTCATAACTCATAACGGAACAACCTACACTCGCCACACCAATGCTTTCGCCAATGAGTTGTTTTTCTTCTAACACTTCACCGACTAATTTGTGGATGATGCCATGGGTACACCCAGGGCAATAAGACATGGGGGTATCGGTTAAGCCTTTGGTCGGTTCATAGATGACTTTACTGTTCATGCTACCGCTCCTTTTAAGACGACTTTTTCAATCGCTTCGAGCATTTCCTCAGCGCTTGGCACGACGCCACCGGTGCGACCAAACCAATGCGTGTGGCGCTTACCTTGATTGACAATTAAGACGTCTTGATGCATTTGCCCAAGACTCATCTCAACCGTCATCAGGTCGGTGACTTTATCGCTTAAGGCGTTAAAGCCTTGTTCTGGGAAAGGCCACAAGGTGATGGGTCTTAATAAGCCCACACGATAGCCTTTTTGACGCGCTAAAGCGATCGCGGAGCGCGCAATTCTCGCCATCGAACCATAAGCGACTAAGACTAAGTCTGCATCGTCGCATTGAACCAGTTCGTAACGTTGTTCCTCTTTGATGATGGCTTGGTATTTTTTATGGAGTTTTAAGTTATGCGCTTCTAAATCCTTTGTGTCTAAAAAGAGTGACACAATTTTATTGATTTTTTCACGTTTGGCGCTATGACCATCGGCCGCCCATGGTTTTTCTTCGATCGCTAAATCGATGGGTTCATCTAAATCGACCGGTTCCATCATTTGACCAATTAAGCCATCCACCGCAATCATCACTGGGTTGCGGTATTTATCCGCTAAACGGAAACTGTCTTTAATGATGTTGACCGCTTCTTGAATGCTTTCAGGCCCAAACGACAATAAATGATAGTCGCCGTTGCCGCCACCGCGCGTCACTTGATTGTAATCGGCCTGACTGGGTTGAATGGAGCCGAGTCCTGGGCCCCCACGCATGACGTTAATGATGACCGCAGGCAGTTCACTGCCGGCCATGTAAGAAATGCCTTCTTGTTTTAA
>SKGG01000022.1 GCA_007117565.1 Candidatus Izemoplasma sp.
TCAGCATAAAAGTTTTTTGCAACAACGCCTAACCAAATTAGATCAATGACAATAAAAATGATAAAGCCGACTAAAAACATCCATACAAACGTCATAAAATCACCCTTTCTTAGCTGTATTTTAACATGAATACTAAAAACAAACGAAAGAACGCTTAATTTCCTCTAACGACTACCATAACTTAATGTCTTTTGATATAATGATTTTAGTTTAGGAGGCATTTTATGGCTTTAATAAAACGTTTATCAAATCGTATGTTCATCCCTTTAGTGAGTCTCATCTTGTTTGCATTAGCCTTTATTTTTGACGACTGGCAAAACATTTGGCAAGGTTACCTCAACATTTTAAGAAGTCCTAGTGTCTTGGTTTCTGACTTTATCTACATCGGTGGCTTAGGCGCTACGTTGTTTAATGTCGCGACCGTCATGATTTTTAACATTGTGATGTTACGATCATTAAAGTTTAAAATGAGTGGCCCAGTGTTTGCAGGTGTACTTACGATTGCTGGATTCTCGTTTTTTGGTAAAAACATTTTCAACTCACTACCTATATATTTTGGGATTTGGCTTTTTGCAAAAACACAAAATTTAGATTTTCGCTCTTTCATGATTGTCGTGCTATTTTCGACAGGTATTTCACCGCTTGTGTCATTCTTTATTTTTGGTACCGGTTGGCCCCTTTATTTCGGTATTCCTGCAGGCATCGGCGCAGGCATGATTACAGGATTCATTTTACCTGCCTTTAGTGCTCACACCATTCGGTTTCATAAAGGGTATAACCTATATAACATTGGGTTTGCAATGGGCATCATTTCCATGTTATGGGCGGTTATTCTTACCAGTTTTGGCGTCTCATTAGATGTAGGGGGGCCAACCAGTGAAGCGGCACACGTACAACTGACTGTGATTGCTTTGTTGTTATCTACCTTTTTTCTAATTATGGCATTTTTTGCGGAAAGCAATCCCTTTAAAAAATATCCTGAACTATTAAAAAGCTCTGGTCGCCTTGTCTCAGATTTTATCCGTGAATATGGGCAAGGTGCAAGTCTACTGAATGTTGCGATCATGGGCTATATCAGTGTCAGTGTGGTACTGTTGTTAAACCTTCAAATTAATGGTCCCGTGATGAGTGGTATCTTAACGGTCATGGGCTTTGGAGCGTTTGGTAAACATCCCCGAAACGCGATTCCTGTAATGTTTGGTGCGTGGCTTGCGCTGGTGTTAACGAATTATACTTTAGACAGTGTTGGAATGGTCATTGCACTGTTGTTTGTAACCGCTGTCGCACCGATTGCAGGACGCTATGGTCCCATTGTTGGGATCATTGCTGGTATGATGCATATCTTAATAACACCCTATGCTCTAAGGTTTCAAGGTGGCTTTGACCTTTATAATAATGGCTTTGCTGCTGGCTTTGCCGCAGCGTTGTTGATCCCTATTGTTGAAGCAATTAAACGAGTTAAACCGGAGGAGGAAGAACAGTGAGTAAACAAGAGATTAAGATCATTACCAAAATCATTCGTGAGCTAAGTTTTTTCTTAATGATTCATGGACATAAGGATTTCCAACTCGAAACACAAAACGATTCTAAAACCACGTCCGTTTTTATACGGTTAAAAAAACCTAAAGAAGAGTTTCTT
The DNA here is from genome assembly GCA_007117565.1 of Candidatus Izemoplasma sp. The sequence continues at coordinate 1,640 of SKGG01000022.1, forward strand.
AACCATATGCAAGAAAAACTCAATCGCGAGCGTGAAATGGAAGTTGAAACTTATGGTTGGGAGCTTTTAGGTGACATCGATGAGCAAAGTGACTTTGCCATTTTAGGTTCTTTAATTGATGAAATGACGTACCAAAAAGACAAAGATGAGGTCATCATTAAACTGATTCGCAAGAATCGTTATCTGGACGAAAAAAAATAATGTCTGTCGCACGACAGACATTATTTTATGAGCGCTTTTGCTTTTAGTGTGTTCTTGAAATGAATTTTAGCGATGGTTTTTAGCTTTCGTTCCCCTAATTGCTTAATAAGTCGAGCGGCAACTTCATCGACTTCATGGCTGGCACCCTTAGGGAGTATCACATCGAGACTGTGACTAAGTTCATCAAGTTTTTTTAAAAACGCATAGCGTGCAATCATACTCGATATGGCCACACACGCAAAAGCATTCTCTGCTTTAGTTTGAAATACATGTGGCTTAGGTGCGTCTTTAAACTGCTTTAAGTAACTATGATAATGCGTTGGCGACGCAAATTGGTCAACGATAATGATCGGTGTATCAGGTATTTTTTTGAGTAACAGTTTGTGTGCCTGTGCATGTAAGTACGCTTTTAAACTATTTAGATTATACCCTTTGTCAATGAGCACGTTATATTTTGCGTTATCTAACACCATGAGACTATAGGGAACATGTGGTGTGATTAGAGGTACAATTTCACGGATTTGAGCATCTGATAAGGTCTTAGAATCAGCAATATTGAGCGCTTTGATCCGGGTTAAGTTTTCTTCATTAAGATAAGCTGCACAGACGGTCAGTGGTCCGAAATAATCTCCAGCACCAGACTCGTCACTGCCAATAGCTATTTTATAAAAGTCACTCGGTTTGCCATTTTTTGAAACAATCATTTCTGGTAATAGATGAAACGTTTCTAACCAATGTTCATAATGACTTTGAGCCTGTTCACCTTGAAACATCACTTTGTTTGTGTGATATACGCTAATGGTGCAATGCGTCGTTTTAAAAAAAGCCTTCATATGTGGTGGAACCACATCAACTTTAGAGGCTTCATAATAACGAATTAATGTCTTAACTTGCGTGTCGTTTAACGTCACCGTGAAATTCATAATTTCACATCCTTTACTTTATTTTATCATGAATTTTGATAAAATTAAAGATGAGAAAGAGGAGAAACCATGTTTGATACAAATATCCTTGAATTTGATAAGATTCTTGAAAAAGTCTCTCAATTAACGCAAACAGATTCAGCAAAACAAGCTGTTCTAACGTTAAAGGTTTCTACGAATCAAGCCTTTATTGAGTCTTCTTTAGAAATGGTCGAAGAGCTTCGGCTTGCAGAACACTATGATCGGCGATTTGATTTTAGCGGTGTAAAAAATCTCACATCCGTTTTTAAGGATGTTCGCTTAAACCGTCTTTTAGATGGAAAGGCCACCCGTGACGTTAGTGCAACATTGAGTGCTACGCAAAGAATTAAAAAACAATGTAATGCTTTGAGTGAATATTTAGAGCGTCCATTGCTTGTGCATGAACTGACACAACCGCTTGAACCATTACCAAAACTTAAAAGCTTTATCGATACCCGCATTGATGGCCAAGGCGAGGTCAAAGATGACGCATCAATAGCCTTGAAAACACTGCGCCAAAAACAACAGAACCTGCACAAAAAGATCAAAGAAACGCTTGATGGCTTGATGCGATCTGAAGCTTCAAAGCTGACAGAAAGTTTGTATACTGTCCGCTATGATCGTTATGTTTTACCCGTTAAACCGAGCGATAAAAACAGCATTAAAGGTGCCATTGTCGATTACTCGCAAAGTGGTGAAACTGTCTATATCGAACCATCTGTGATGGCACAGCTCAGCGCACAAAGACGCCAACTTGAGCAACAAGAACAAGATGAAGTCGAACGGATTTTATGGGAAATCACTCATGAAATTTACAAGAATGTTGATGTTTTAGAATCAAACCTTGAAGGTTTGACACAATTAGATGTTTTAATGGCCAAAGGGTTATACGCGTATCATCTCAACGCAACCAAACCAAACGTCTCTAAAGACATTCATTTGCTTAAGGCTAGGCATCCTTTGCTGCCAAAAGATGAGGTGATTGCGAACACGATTACACTAGAATCACCTATGAAGATGATGATCATTACTGGTTCTAATACTGGTGGGAAGACAGTCTTATTAAAAACGGTTGGCCTTTTAACATTAATGCATCAAGCTGGCATGCTCATCCCCGTCGATGAACAAAGTAGTCTTCCTATTTTCAAAGCGATTCGTGCAGACATAGGCGATGAACAAAGCATTGAACAGTCGCTTTCGACGTTTTCTTCACATCAGCGTCATCTTATTGATATCGAAGCCAACGTGCATGAAGATGCACTGATTTTACTTGATGAAGTTGGCTCAGGCACCGATCCACAAGAAGGGGCCGCATTAGCCATGAGCTATTTAGATGAACTCTTAAAAAGACCAGTCATGGTACTTGCGTCTACACATTATCCTGAATTAAAAGCCTTTGCATATGAGCGTTCTAACGTTATGAATGCCTCAGTGGCCTTTGATATTGAAACATTAAAACCGACCTACCGGTTACTCATGAATACCCCAGGGACTTCTCATGCGTTTCTAATTAGCGAACGTTTAGGTCTTCCAAAACCTATTATTAAACGGGCTAAAGCCCTCTATGAAGACGCACAAAGTACATCCTCTAATATGATTCAAGTGTTGCATGATGAAAGCTTACGCCTTGACCAATTGATGCAAGAGTACCATCAAAAAATGCAAACTCTGAGTAAGCAAGAAACATTGTTGAAAGAGGAGATTAAAGCGCTTCATGAAGAAAAATCAACCTATAAAGAACGTCTTAGTGCTAAACAACATCATGAACTAAAAGGTATGAGAGAAGAGTTAGAAGGGTTTATCAAGGATCTTGAAAAAAAGATGGACGAGAAAGGAAAACTACCTTTACTCGCAGAGGCAAAACAAGGACTTTCTAAGTTAATCCCTCAAACAGAGCCGAATCCTCCCGCCAAACAACATGCCTTTAAAGTGGGTGATCGTGTTCATGTCATAAAATATAACCGCGAAGCAGAATTAGTCAAAAAACTCAAAGGAACCCTTTGGCAAGTCAAAATGGGGGCATTGACGACCAATTTAAAAGAAGATGCGTTCAATTATTTAGAAACTCCAAAAGCACACACCCAAAATATTGCATCTCATACACCGAAAAAAACCGTGGCTATGCAGTGTGATTTAAGAGGGTTAAGGCTGCATGAAGCTCAAACAACTTTAGCGAAGTATCTTGACGATTGTTCTGTAGCCGATGTGCCTTTTGCGACGATTGTTCATGGTTTTGGCACATTAGCGATAAGAAACATGGTTAAAGAAACGCTCAAAGATCACCCTTTAGTCTTAAAACATCGTGACGGCTTTATGAATGAAGGTGGTCAAGGGGCCACGATTGTTTACTTCAAAGAAACATAATACTTGACAACGGTAAGGCAAAATGTTTGAATATATGCGTTGTTAGCTTTATAATGAGTTTAGCAAAAAGGAGGGTTACAAATGGCAGTAGTATATGCGGATTCTACTAACTTAGAAGAACAAGTCAAAGACGGAATTGTCATCTTAGATTTTTACGCAGATTGGTGCGGACCATGTAAAATGATCGGTCCAGTATTAGAACAAGTTGCTAATGAAAACAGTGACTTAAAAGTAGTCAAAGTGAATGTTGATGAAAACATTGGCTTAGCACAACAATACGGCGTCCAAGGCATTCCAGCACTCTTTGTTTTAAAACAAGGGAAAGTGGTGGCACAAAAAGCAGGTTTCATGCCGAAAGACACCATTGTAAAATGGGTTCGTAGCGCCTAATAAAGACCGTGCACCGGCAAACGCCGGTGCTGTTTTTTTATGTGACACACAGCATCAATTGAAGTATAATAGCTTAGGTGATACAAATGCATGGAATGATTCTCGTACATAAACCACTAGGACTCACCAGTCACGATGTGGTTTATCGATTAAGAAAACAATTAAATACTAAAAAAATAGGGCATGCGGGGACACTTGACCCCGAAGCTGAGGGTTTACTTATCTGTGCCGTAAATCAAGCGACCCGTTGCTTAAAGTTCTTTGAATCTATGACTAAACACTACCGTTTTAAGGTACAATTTGGCGTTTTAACTGACACGCTTGATCATACCGGAAGTGTCATATCTAAGGAATCTTTTGAACTTCCAGCGTATTTGGATTTGGATTGTTTTAAGGGTCAATACCTTCAAACACCACCCGCTTATTCTGCGGTAAAGGTTCAGGGTAAAAAGCTCTATCAGTACGCGCGTGAAGGAAAAACGTTACCATCGGTAGCGCCAAGAACACTCACCATCCATGCGCTGCATCAACTGACCCCAGTAGATGCTTTAGGTGAAGCGTCTTTTGAAGTCGTCTCATCCAAAGGGTTATACGTCCGACAGCTGGCCTTAGATATGGCAAAACAATATGAAACGGTCGCCCACACAACACGCATTGAGCGTTTAGGAATTGGTCCTTTTAACCTTTCAAACGCCCACGCGTTAGACACGGTTACCGAACTGTCATTACTCTCAATCGATGATGCGTTAAGTTTTATTGAACCTTACGAGATGTCGAGTGAGGAAGCTAAAAAAGTAATCAATGGACAGAGTTTAGCTCTCGCTTTGAATTATCCACAGCTTCGCATGCGCCATCAACACGATCTTTATGCGATTTACAAACAAACAGCACCCGGACACTATCAAGCAGACATTGTTTTTCCAAGGTGATGACATGCCAGACATAATTCAATTAAAAACGCATACCATTCAAGAGCCACTCATCGCTGCTATGGGTTTTTTTGATGGGATTCATTTAGCGCATCAAGCGTTGATTCAAAAAACGATAAATATCGGTAAACAAAAACACTTGAAGACAGCCATCATTACGTTTGATGTGCATCCAAAAACGGTCATCTATGGGCTTGAATACCGATACATCACCCCCTTCCCACAAAAGCTCGAGATGTTAAAAGCATTTCCTGTTGATTATATTTATGTCATTCAGTTTAATAAACACATTGCGCAGAGTGACCCACAAGTCTTTATTGATAACTATTTAACATCGATTGATACTTTGGTGTGTGGGTTTGATTTTAAGTTTGGTTACCGTGGCAGTGGTAATACCGAACTCCTTAAAAAACAAACACGTTTTGATACTGTCATCATCGAACGTATGACGTATGAGAATGCAAAGATTGGTAGCACACACATTCGTGATTTAATCGAAGGAGGCTATGTTCATCAGATTCCTTCAACATTAGGCCGATTTTACAGTATCCGTGGACCTGTCATTCATGGAGCCAAAAAAGGTCGTCTCATCGGTTATCCTACCGCGAACATCGATGTTGATCATTTTATGGTGCCAAAAACAGGGGTCTATATCTCTAAAACATGGTATGCGAACCAATGGTATGATTCCATGACGAGTGTCGGTTATAACCCCACGCTAAATCGCCAAAAACAAGTGAGTGTGGAAAGTTATTTGTTTGATTTTGATGAGACCATTTATGGTGAAACTATAGAATCATATTTCGTCAAACGTTTACGAGATGAAATGAAATTTGATGATGTGAGTTCGCTCATCAAGCAAATTGATCATGACGGTGAACAAACCAAAAATTATTTAAAAAAGCACCGCTTTCCCTTGCCATTTGACAAGACTGTGCTATAATAATTTTGCGCCTTTTTCTTGGCTTAACGTTCTCCAGCGTTTGGCGAAGATTCAGGTAAGAAAATTTTACAAAGGAGGCTTATTTTATGGCTTTAACCAAAGAGCAAAAACAAGAAATTGTTGCAGCGTATCGTGTGAAAGAAGGCGATACCGGTTCGCCTGAAGTTCAAATCGCGATTTTGACCCGCGAAATTAACGATTTGAATGCCCATCTTAAAGAGCATAAACACGATCATCATTCTCGCCGTGGACTACTAAAAAAAGTTGGTCATCGTCGGAACTTGATGAAGTATTTAGCGAAAAAAGATGTTGAACGTTACCAAACGCTCATTAAAAAATTAGGCTTACGTCGATAAAAAGAAGGAACTTCTTCAAAGAAGTTCTTTTTTTTGATATGATTAGCTATAGGTGGTGATGTAATGAAGATTCAACCGCGTAAACTTAATTGGATGGTCAACTTAACATTAACGTTATTGGTGTTGGCTATTGTGTACTTGATTTTCATACTATTTGGAGGCTTTTTAACGCGTTTTATGAATGCGTTTAACGCCATTTTTTTACCTTTTTCCATCGCGTTGTTTATCAGTTATTTGATAGCGCCCTTATTTCGTTTACTAGAAAGTAAGCTCAGAAGTAAGAATCAACTCGTCAACACCGTTTTAGTCTTCACTTTGATTGTCACAAGTTTAACTATCTTTGGTTTATTTGCAGGGGGCATTATCTACGATCAAGCACTCTCATTTATTGAGAATGACTGGCCAAATATATTAGATACTTTTTCAACCTTCTTAGAAAACAATCCAAGATTACTAAATACCTATGAGAGTTTTGTGTCCTTTTTTAATCTTGATCAATTGCCCACGACCACCATAAACTTTTTAGGCATCTTCCAAACTCTAACGAACATCGTCATTACCATTGTGCTTGTACCGGTGTTTTTGTTTTTCATTTTGAACGACCGAACACGCATCTATGAAGGGTTACTTTTATTGATTCCTAAAAAATATCGTCATCATGCGATCGAGTTAACGCACCGTGCGCATCATGTGATTGAGACATATTTTAATGGTCGTTTTCTAACGATGGCGTTCATGGCGGTTGTATTTACGATTGCGTTTTTCATCCTTGGCTTTGGCAGCCGTAGCTTATTATTTGGGTTTATGATGGGCTTTTTCGACATCGTGCCTTATGTTGGTCCCTTTATTGCCATGTTATTACCAGTGTTATTTAGTTTGACTGACGACACGCTGTTATTTGGTAATTTTGCGCCTTTAGCGGTCATCATTATGGTGACTGTTGGACAACTCATTCAAAACAACGTCGCCCAACCAATCATTATGGGTAAAGAAACCAAATTACATCCTTTACTTGTCTTATCATCGTTCGTTTTCTTCGGGTATTTATTTGGCATCGTCGGCATCATTTTAGCGATTCCTTTAACAGGAACCATTCGCTCATCGATTGATTATGTCAATACAATGAAACAAAAGAAAGCGCTAGATGAAGACGATAAGAAGAAAATCAAAGAAGTTCAAGAAGAGGGGGCGTCATCACCAAAATGATGTCAATTTTAGATAGCATCCACCCCATATTACTCTATTTTTTAATTTTCGTCGTTAAAATATTTGAAGTTGCGATTTCGACACTTAGAATCGTCATTGTGACCAAAGGTGAACGGGCCAAAGGCGCGTTTATTGCCTTTTTTGAAGTCAGTATTTGGGTGCTATTGACCGCGACTGTCTTAACGAACATTACCGAAGATCCCTTTAAAATCGTGGTTTATGCCGCAGCCTTTTCGATTGGGAACTTTAGTGGCTCAAAAATGGAAGAAAAGCTCGCCTTAGGCACCGTTAAAATCGAAGCAATTGTCAAAAGAATTCACGGACGGACACTCACTAGAGCGTTGCGTGAAACCGGTCTAGCGGTTACCTCGGTGGATGCCTATGGTCGTGACGACTTAAAAGAAATCATATACATGCACGTTCCTAGAAAACGCATTAAGCAAACCATGAATCTCGTAAGATCTTTCCAATCGGATGTGGTGATCACGATTACCGACATCCGCCCCGTCTATGGTGGCTACGGCGTGTTAAGAAAGTAAGCGGATGCTTACTTTTTTTACGATGCGTGAACGTGATAAATAACTATACTATCCGTCATAATTGTGTTATCATAATTAATTGTAGATAGAAAAGAAAAGAGGAAGAAAAGATGACAGAACCTAGACGTTTTACCATGGATTTAGATGGTAAAAAGCTCGTCGTCGAACTAGGAGAAGTGGCGAAGCAGGCCACTGCAGCAACGATTATTCGATACGAAGATACCGGTGTTTTAAGCGTCGCACAAGTATCTAAGCAACCAAGTACGCTTGATTTTTTCCCATTGATGGTGATGTATACAGAAAAACTGTATGCAGCCGGGAAAATTCCTGGAGGATTTTTTAAGCGTGAAGGGCGTCCTTCAGAGTTAGAAACCCTCACAGCTCGGCTCATTGACCGTCCCATCCGACCCTTGTTTCCTGAGGGTTATAAGCACGACATCCAACTCATTAATACGGTCATGAGTGGTAATGTAGCCTATTCACCCCCGATGACCGCGATGTTTGGTAGTTCGCTCACTTTAGCGCTATCACCCGCTCCGTTTGAAGGCCCTATTGCAGGTGTTCAGGTTGGACGTATTGATGGTGAACTGGTGTTAAACCCAAGCGAAGAGGACCTAGAACATTCAGACATTGATTTGATTGTGGCCGGGACAAAAGACGCCATTAACATGGTTGAAGCCGGCGCCAAAGAAGTGCCTGAAGATGAAATGTTGGATGCGATTTTATTTGGTCATGAATGGATTAAAAAATTGGTCGCATTCCAAGAAGAGATTGTGGCTGAACTTGGTCAGGAAAAAGTCAAAGCAGAACCCACCAAAACCGATGAAACCATCACATCTTACGTTGATGAGCATTATGCAAAGGCCATTTTAGAGGCTGTACAAAGTCATGACCGCACGAAACGGACAGAACTCCTTGGTGTGATTCATGACGCTTTAGAAGTTCATTTTGGAGAGGTTTTTGCGTCACTCGACAAAGACGACCGTAAAGACAAGCTCAAAGCGGTAAAGAAATATGTCGATACGCTCGTTAAGAACGAAGTGCGTCGATTGATCCTTGAAGAATCCATTCGCCCCGATGGCCGCGGTTTAGCAGATATAAGAGCGTTAGAATCAAGAATTGATATTTTTGAGCGGACACACGGCAGCGCCTTATTCACACGTGGCCAAACACAAGCCCTCAGTGTGACTACATTAGGCGCTTTAGGCGAACACCAAATCATTGATGGTTTGGGTGAAAACGATTATAAGCGTTTCATGCTTCACTACAACTTCCCACCTTACAGTGTGGGTGAAAACGGTCGTTATGGGCCACCTGGCCGCAGAGAAATCGGGCATGGTGCGTTAGGTGAGCGTGCATTATTGCAAGTCTTGCCGAATGAAGAAGACTTCCCTTACACTGTACGTGTCGTATCCGAGATTCTTGAAAGTAATGGGTCAACCTCACAAGCGAGTATTTGTGCAGGCTGCATGTCTTTAATGGCAGCAGGGGTTCCATTAAAAGCGCCAGTCGCAGGCATCGCGATGGGCTTGATCAGCGATGGCAAAACACATCGTGTCTTAAGCGACATTCAAGGATTAGAAGATCATCTTGGCGATATGGACTTTAAAGTGGCCGGAACAAAAGAAGGCATCACCGCCTTACAAATGGACATAAAAATTAAAGGACTCTCTAAAGAGATTCTTCAAACCGCTTTAGATCAAGCGCGTGAAGGTCGTTTACATATTTTAGATAACATGCTTGCGGCCATTCCTGAACCACGTAAAGAAGTGTCACGTTACGCTCCTAAAGTTAAAATCATCTTCATCACCCCCGATAAAATTCGTGATGTCATTGGCCCAGGTGGCAAAGTCATCAGTGAAATCATCGACAAGTGTGACAACGTGAAGCTTGATATCGAACAAGATGGTCGTGTCACCGTCATGCACACCGACATTGATCCGATCAACCGAGCGCTAGCCTTCATTGAAGACATCGTTCGTGTGGCCGAAATTGGTGAGGTGTACCGCGGTAAAGTGGTGCGCATTGAGAAGTTTGGCTGCTTTGTTGAACTTTGGAAAGGCACCGATGGCTTATGCCATATTTCAAAACTTGCGCATGCACGGGTTGAAAAAGTCGAAGATGTGGTCAAAATGGGTCAAATGATCGACGTTAAAGTCATCGGCATCGACGATCGTGGTCGCATAGATTTATCCCACAAAGCGACATTGCCAAAACCAGAAAAGAAAAAACCTGAAGATTCAAAACAATAATACTCTTAGAGACAATCGAGCCACGCCAAGTGGTTAGGAAAGTCCATGCTAGCACAAGCTGCGATGCTTGTAGTGATTGTGATAGAGGAAACCATAACTCTATGCACACTTCGGTGTGACGGCTGCGTAAAGCACTCTCTGAGTGCCAAACGCTTTAAAAGTGCCACAGAGACGAGCTTACCTAGCGATAGGTAAGGTGGAACGGGTAAACCCCGCAAGCTAGAAACCCAAATTATGGTAGGGGCACCTTGACGAGGGAACTGAACCTCAACGAGGGCGCTTAGGCGCAGATAAATGATTGTCACCGTTTACGGGACAGAACATGGCTTATGA
>SKGG01000026.1 GCA_007117565.1 Candidatus Izemoplasma sp.
GCAAAAGCTAAGATTTCATCATCTGAAACAGATCGTTGATCTGCTTCTATTTTTACTAATTGATCGTAGCCAAAGCCAAGTTTATCCGCAACTTCATCAATACTAAGTTGCTTTTTTTTTCGTATCGTTTTTAGTCGCTTTCCAATGGTGGTTGCCATGGAATCAACTCCCTATTAATAAGAATGCTTAATGTCTTTATACGCGTCATACTTTTCAAACGCTTTGACGACATAAGAACACACAGGTTGGATCACAAGATTATGTTCACGTGCGTACGCTACTAAATGATCCAGTAATTTCTTAGCGATATTTTGTCCCCGCAAAGATTCATCTACAAATGTGTGGTCCGCAACAATGATGTTGTCATCGCCAGGAGTAAAGCAAATTCTTGCTAGTGCAGTTTTTGAAGATTCACCAATATAAAACTCGTGAACACCTTGTTTAATCGTTAAATCCATGTCATCACCAACCTTTTTTCTTTATTATACGGTCTCATGCTACATTTCACAACCGTTGCACAATGTTTTGTTTGACATCGAAACGCAGACTAACTATTATAGTATTGTAATCAATCCAATATTATAATTTGTGCAGAAAGGTGATTATATGGATAAACAAGCTCAAATATTGAAGACCCACGGGATTAAACCGTCTTTAACAAGAATGCTCATTCTTTCTTACCTGAGTGAAGCGACCACCCATCCAACGGTTGAAGAGATTTATAATGCCCTAGTTTCAACCATTCCGACGCTTTCGAAAACCACAGTTTATAATACCCTTCATCTATTTACACAAAACAATCTTGCTAGAGCAGTCATGTTAAAAGATCAGGAGACACGTTATGATTTAGCCACGCACCCTCACGCGCACTTTCAATGTCGTATTTGCAACACCGTTTTTGACACAGACATTTTGCCTAAACTCAGTGTGGCCAATGAGTTGTCGATGCACCACATAGAAGAAGTATCTGTCCTTTTCACAGGGATCTGTGAGGGTTGTAAAGACAAATCAAACTGATTGTTTTAATCCATCATCATTACTAGGAAGTCGATAAGGTTTATGTTAAAATGAAGCGTACATTTAGGGGAGGTTATTATGTCTCAAGACACTAAGCAAACACTGCTGTTAATTCTAGCTTTCGTTGGGTTTATTGTTATTCATACGACGTTTCGTTTTGCACTTGATCAAACAACCTCTGTAAGATTATATGAAGGTCTGTCCTATTTACAATTTTTTCTATATGGATCCCTGTTTATTATTGGTCTTTCTTGGATAGTAATGAAGCGATTCAAACACTATCTTGATAGTAGCCGTCCGAATAAACGTGAAGAACTTTTAAAAATGACCCGCCGCCTAACGTGGATTCATCGCTTTAGTTATGGCTATTATGGCCTCCTCGTTGTGTTTTACATTTTATCCTTAGATGTGGACATACAAAGCGTTTATCACTACGTCGCTTATCTAGTCATGGCTTTGTTGAGTGCCTACTTAGTGAGTAAGTATCAAAATCAAAATCCATTTGTGATGGATCGTTAATTGAGGTGAAAGGGATGAAACTTGACACGATGTACGATGCTTATAAAGCCTTTTTGCTATCCGATGACCTTGTTTTATGGATTGATTGGGTGAAAGCCATTGAGGAAGATGATTTAAGTAAATTTCTAATGATTTATGATGCCAATGATTCACCATTCAATGACGTCTTTGATCCCATTGAAGTCGTCATCGCATACAACGCTCAAACCATCTATGATTACTTTTTGAAACATGAAGACTACAGTCATTTTTATAATCGTATGGATTTTTCGCTTCTCATTATATTTGCCGTCTTTGACCGACATGATTTTTTACAAAAAGCGCTCAACGTTTGGTCTTTCGATGATGAAGATCGATTATGGTTTTATCAATATTGTTTTGAGAACAAAGATGATGCGTACATTAAAACTTGGTTTAAACGAATTCCAGTTAAAGAAGAGAACTTATACTCGTTTTTAAAACTATCCTTGATCAAACCTAATCTTTTCAGAGAATTTATTACTTCTTCTAAGTTCTCAAAAGCGCTATACCACGAAGAATTAATTTATGAAATTATCTCTTTTCATCCTGCGTTACTCGATACGATACAAGAGTATCGAAACGTCTCATCATTACTAGAAACCGATGCTATGCATCATGTGTTTCAAACACCAAAAGAAGAAGATTTCATTAAGATTTTTGATTTTCTATTGGCGCGTGGACTTGATGTTAACGCGGTCGATGCGTTTGGGCTCCCACTGATTCACTTGGCCCTGCGTCATGCGTCATTAGCCACATATGTTGATTACTTACTTAAATGTGGCGCAAGTTTGAATGTTAAAACTTTATTAGGATATCCCAGTGCCCATCAACTGATGATGCGCGATGCTGGTTTTACGCTCGAAGTCAGTCATTCTTTAGATTTAAGTACGCCAGATCATTATGGCTTAACGCTAGCGGATTATGACGCAATGGAACTCATCCAACCGTTTGTATTTCAAGACATTCTTAAACTTCTAGAGTGTGTGTTTAATCTAGAACCATTAGCCTTAGAAGAACTTGATGAGGATGAATTTTTTGATTTGGCTTCGATTCATCGTGTTTCTTTGTTTACGCCTTATTTAACCGTTATGGAGTTTGAGAATAAAGCGCTTAAAGATTTGTTCATTCAACAAATCGAAACCTTTGACTTTGATTTTTATGATACCGATAACCTCTCAGAGATGTTTCAATCTAAGTTTAATCACGTCGCAGAACATACCATTCAGATTTTAGTTGACATCGCAGACATCGATCCTTACTTAGAAGAACTCAAAGCATTTAGCGCACGGACAAGTTCTAAACTCATCCTCTCATCAGAAGGTTACGAAATTAACCAAACGGCTCAATTACTTGTAAACATCCTTCCAAATGGTACCGTTGAAAAGCGAGCGACCATACACTCACATTTAATTGATGTCTATTTTATACACAAGTACTATTTTATCCCACTTGAAGGCATTGAATATGCCCCACTATCAAGCCGTAACAAACGATATTTACATTAGATTGGAGTTTTATTATGTTACTTGATTTTCGCGCAAACCGTATTGTTTTAATCGCATCGTTAGCGTTAGCCGCATTACTCTTAGGCTTGTTCTTGATGCAAGGTGGTCCATGGCAACAAATCTTATTACTTTTCACATTTTTTGGTTTGTTTATTACCTTCAA
>SKGG01000019.1 GCA_007117565.1 Candidatus Izemoplasma sp.
CGTATTGACGACCGTATCGTCAACGACGTGGCGCCAAAAGATCGTAACATTGCGATGGTTTTCCAGTCTTATGCCCTTTATCCACATATGAGTGTGTACGATAACATGGCGTTTGGCTTAAAACTGCGTAAAATGCCAAAAGAAGAAATTGATCGTCGCGTCCGTGACGCTGCGGAAATTTTAGGCTTAAACGATTATTTAGAGCGTAAGCCAAAAGCCCTCTCAGGCGGTCAACGTCAACGGGTGGCTTTAGGACGTGCGATCGTTCGGGATGCGAAAGTATTCTTAATGGATGAGCCCCTTTCAAACCTTGATGCGAAATTACGTGTTCAGATGCGTGCAGAAATCATTAAACTTCATGAACGCATTGGTACGACAACCATTTATGTGACGCATGACCAAATTGAAGCGATGACGATGGCAAGCCGTATCGTCGTTATGAAAGATGGCTACATTCAACAAGTCGGTGCGCCAAAAGAAATTTACGACAATCCTAACAATGTCTTTGTCGGTGGCTTTATTGGCACCCCTGCGATGAACTTCATTCATGGGAAAATCGACACCAAAGGCAACTTTGTTGCGGAAGGCGTCAGTGTAAAAGTGCCTGAAGCACGCATTAAGAAACTTGAAGAAAAAGGCTACAAAGGCAAAGAAGTCATCTTAGGCATCCGTCCTGAAGACATTCACGATGAGCAAGTCGTTTTAGAAACCTATAAAGATTCAATCGTTGATTTCAAAGTCGACGTGGCTGAACTTTTAGGGGCTGAAACTAACATTTATGCGCGTGTGGGTAACAACGACGTGGTCGCCCGTGTCGATGCCCGTGCGGACATTAAAATCAAAGACACGATTCAGTTAGCGTTTGACATGAACAAAGTCCATTTCTTTGATATGGACAGTGAAGAACGCATTCGCTAATCATTTATGTCTCTAAGCATCCCATGATTGGGGTGCTTTTTTTATGGATTTTCGCATCATGTTATCCTTTATTAAGACACACTTTTAGGCGATACTTAAGTGAGGTGAGACGATGCTATATATCCAAAAAGAGGGGCCAACATTGACCGTGCAAAAAGCCGATCAAACCATGATTTTTGAGATGTCTTTAAAACAGTTTTTAACTCAGCGGATATTAAAGACTGAAGGGTGTGATGTTAACATTCAAGCTAAGCTTAAGGGTTATTATCACAGACGTTATTTTAAGCCGTGGTTCATAGCCTCAAATGAATGTTATGTTGCGACCCATGCTATCACATCGTTTAGTACGTTTTTCATTAATGCGATGCGTGTGTTAAGCGTTGAGCAGAGTGGTCTTGAGACACTGGTTGTTTTTGATACGGGGCGTCATTTAAAGCTCGCGATGGCGACCAAACATTTTAAGCGCCGTTGGCTTGAAGCAATACAGTTTGTCAAGGCTCAACAAGAGAAATCATACAAACGTTTTCATCGTTGAAAACGGTCTTATTTTACGGGGTTATTGGTAATTAAGCACGAAGTTTAGTATAATGTTCTTGGATAAAAAATCGATTATAAGGAGTCTGATTATGTCTCAACTAACCCAAGCACAACTCGAAGGAAAAACGGTCTTAGTCCGTCTTGACTTAAACGTCCCCATCAGCGATGGTGTCATTACCGATGACAACCGGATACGCCAAGCCTTACCGACCATTCAATTGCTACGTGAAAAAGGTGCGAAAATTGTCATCTTCTCGCATTTTGGTCGTGTTAAACAAGAAAGCGATAAAGCTTCAAAAACACTGGCGCCTGTGGCTAAAGCCATGGCAGAACACTTAGCCGTGCCTGTGACCTTTGTGCCACACACCCGTGGTGAAGCGCTTAAAAAAGCGATTAAAGGCCTTTCAAACAGTGAAGTCCTCATGGTTGAAAACACCCGTTTTGAAGACATTGATGGTAAAAAAGAATCTAAAAACGATGAAGAACTCGGTCGCTACTGGGCCTCACTCGGCGATGTGTTTGTGAACGACGCGTTTGGTACGGCGCACCGTGCGCATGCGTCCAACGTGGGCATTTCTAGTCACATCAAAGAAGTCTATCCAGGCTTCTTAATGGATAAAGAAATTACCGTGTTTGAGAATGTCTTAGCACAACCTGAACGTCCATTTGTAGCGGTTCTTGGCGGTGCCAAAGTCAGCGATAAAATTGGTGTCATCACCAACTTATTAGAAAAAGCCGATACCGTGATTGTGGCTGGAGGGATGTCTTATACCTTCTTAAGAGCCCAAGGTTACGAAATTGGCACAAGCTTAGTGGAAAACGATAAGCTTGATCTGGCGAAAGAACTTTTAGAAAAAGGCAAAGATAAACTTGTCTTTGCGACCGATTTTAAAGTCACCAAAGAATTTTCAAACGACACCCCGATTCGCGTCGCACAATACGATGATTTTAAAGAAGATGAAATGGGTCTAGACATTGGTCCAGCGTCGCTTGAGCGTTTTAATGATCTTTTAAAGAGCGCGAAAACGGTGGTTTGGAACGGGCCTGTTGGCGTCTTTGAAATGAGTAACTTTGCGCAAGGCACCTTAGGCATCTGTGAAACGTTAGCGGCGCTTGAAGACACCACCACCATCATTGGTGGGGGCGACTCTGCGGCGGCGGCCATCCAAATGGGCTTTGAACAATCCTTCACCCATATTTCCACCGGCGGTGGCGCATCACTTGAGTTTTTAGAAGGCAAAGTCCTTCCGGGGATTGCGGCTTTAAAACGCTAAATGAATCGCCTTGAACTGGGTGCTAAAATCAAAACCTTGCGTTTAGAAAACGATTTAACCCAAGAAGAGCTGGCGCATCGCACAGAACTCTCGAAAGGCTTCATCTCACAAATTGAGCGAGGGCTCACCAGTCCTTCCATCAACACCTTAAGTGATATCTTAGAAGTCTTAGGCTCTCAGCTGTCTGAATTTTTCTCCTCAGAAGGCGACGATGTGTATGTCTTCACCCCTGAAGATTTTTATGAAAAAAGCGACGATACGCTCAAACACACCATTCAATGGATTGTGCCGAACGCCCAAAAATATGAAATGGAACCGATTCTTTTAGAACTAGAAGTCGGTGGCGAATCGTTTAAAGATAAACCCCATGCGGGGGAAGAGTTTGGCTACGTCTTAGAAGGCGTAATCACCTTACGCATCGGCAACAAACGTCTCATTGTACACGCAGGCAACACGTTTTATTACCCAGCAAATAAACCCCA
>SKGG01000025.1 GCA_007117565.1 Candidatus Izemoplasma sp.
AGAGATCCCTTTGCGAGCATCGGAGAAGGCGTTAGTTTACATCACATGTCGACCCATGCACGTCAACGTGAAACCATCTTTCCAGAGTATATTTTTAAGTACCACCCAAGGTTTCAAGAAGAACCAGTTCCAATGTTTTATCAACCTCACGATCCCTACCCGCTTGAAGGTGGGGACATCTTAGTATTAAATGATGAGACATTGGCCATTGGTATTTCCAAACGAACTGACCCCAGAGCCATTGAACGAATGGCAAAACGTCTGTTTAACTCAAATCAAGGGTTTCAAACCATCTTAGCATTCAATATTCCAAAAATTCGTGCGTTCATGCATTTAGATACCGTCTTTACGCAAGTGGATTATGATAAGTTCACGATTCATCGAGGTATTTTAGATACACTGACAATTTTTGAGATTACCTACGACGAACAAGGCTTAAAGATTAAGAAAGTCCGCGCAACTTTACAAGACATATTAGAACAACATCTCAAACGCTCAATCACACTCATACATTGTGGTGGCGATGACATTGTTAACAGCGAAAGAGAACAATGGAACGATGGCGCGAACACACTCGCGATTGCTCCAGGAAAAGTCATTGTTTATTCACGGAATCATGAAACCAACGCCCTACTAAAAAAAGCAGGTGTTACCGTTTTAGAAATGCCATCAAGTGAACTGAGTCGTGGTCGTGGTGGCCCAAGATGTATGTCAATGCCGTTGATACGAGAACAACTTAAGGAGAGCAAGTAATGAAAATCAACCGAAAAATCGAACCCATCCTAAAATCCCAAAAATCATATGAGTTAAGCCAACGTCACTTTCTCACATTAAGGGATTTCACACCAAATGAAATCCACGCATTGTTAGACATTGCGTCAATCGTGAGAAATGAAAAGCGACTTGGAGAACCACAAAATCATTATCGTAACCGCCACATCGCATTGCTCTTTCAAAAAGATTCTACGCGAACCCGTTGTGCATTCGAAGTCGCAGCAAGAGACTTAGGGATTGATGTAACCTACATTGGACCAAGTGGGTCACAAATGGGCAAAAAAGAATCGATTAAAGACACCGCTCGCGTTTTAGGGCGTTATTACAGCGGCATTCAGTTTCGCGGACATAGTCATGAAGATGTAGAAATTTTAGCAGAGCATGCCGGTGTCCCTGTATGGAATGGTCTAACAGATCGCTATCATCCTACCCAAGTCCTCGCAGACTTTTTAACCATCCGCGATCAATTTAGAACACTTAAAGATATTCGCTTAGCTTATGTGGGGGATGCACGAAACAATGTCGCAAACTCACTGATGATTGGCGCCGCTAAAATGGGCATGCAGTTTACAGTGGTTGCGCCCAAAGCCTTATGGCCAGACCCGGAACTGATTAAGTACTGTGAAGAAGAAGCGAAGCTCAACGACGCTGTCCTCAATTTTACCGAAGACATGGTCGAAGGTGTGAAAAACCAAGAAGTCATTTATACGGACGTTTGGGTGTCTATGGGTGAACCTGATCATGTTTGGCGTGAACGGATTGCCTTGCTTCATCCATACCAAGTCACCGCCACCGTCATGCGTCGCTGCTCCAAGCGCGCCATATTCTTACATTGTCTGCCAGCCTTTCATGGTCTTGACACCGAAGTTGGGGTTGACATTGCTAAAAAATTTGGTGAAGAGTTCCCAGCTGTCTCAAAAGGTGAGTTAGAAGTTACCAATCAAGTTTTTGAAAGTCGTTGGTCAAAAGTATTTGATCAAGCAGAAAACCGGATGCATACCATCAAAGCCATCTTACTAACTTCTTTGAAAAAAGTTGAAGACATTGGCTGGCAATAAGCACATGCGTTTAGTGATCTCATTAGGCGGTAACGCCCTCGGCCAGGATGTCAACAGTCAAAAACAAGCCTTGAAGTACGTGGCTAACTGCATCGCCGAACTTTCATCTCAAGGACATGAAGTCGTGATTGTTCATGGGAATGGACCACAAGTAGGCATGATTAAAAATGTTTTTACCGCTGCCCAAATTGCCATGCCTTTAGCCGAGTGTGGGGCGATGAGTCAAGGGTATATTGGCTTTCACATCCAAAACGCCTTAAAACAAGTCATGCCTAACCATACAGTGGTAACGCTAGTGAGCCAAATTGAAGTCGCACACGACGATGAAGCGTTTCACATACCCACCAAACCCATTGGTCCTTTCTTTACACCCTCACAATACGAACAAATCAAAGACACAAATTCGAAAACGTTTATCGAAGACAGCGGCCGTGGCTATCGTCAAGTTGTCGCTTCGCCTAAACCGTTGGATTATCTTGAAAGCAATGCATTAAAAACCTTGATCAATCCACAAAGCATCATCATATGCGGCGGCGGTGGGGGCATTCCTGTCATCCGCCAAGGCAACGAGATTACCGGCGTTGAAGCGGTCATCGATAAAGATTTTGCGAGCGCCCTGATCGCTGAAAAAATCAACGCTGATCGACTCATTATCTTAACCGCCGTTGATTACGTCTATCTTAATTACAATCAACCAACACAAAAAGCGCTCAAAACATTAACCCTTAAAGAAGCGCAAGCCACTTTTGAAGCACATGATTTTGCCAAAGGAAGCATGGGCCCAAAACTGGAAGCTGCGATTGCCTTTACGGAAAAGACCGGCAACACAGCCATCATTGGCTCTTTAATGGAGGCAACCAATGTATTTGAAGCTAAAAGTGGGACCGTTATTACATACCAAACCCCTTAACAAAGGGCCGCAGACACAGGATATAATTTCTTAAGAAAAAGACTTGCACAGAGTCTTTTTTTTTGGTATTATGTCAAAGACTCTGCCCGGAGTCAGGCTGTGAAGTGGGAGGTTGTTGACACACGGAAAGGCGTTGTCTTGAAGCGTGTCAAATTTCCATGGAGCAAGTCTATACCCGATTATAGGCGAAAGGAGATTTAATCAATGGCAAACCAAAAAATCAGAATTCGGTTGAAATCGTATGATCACAGATTACTCGATCAATCAGCCAAAAAAATCGTGGAGACCGCGAAACGTACCGGTTCAAAAATTTCTGGTCCAATTCCGC
Organism: Candidatus Izemoplasma sp.; assembly: GCA_007117565.1. Next base: position 3,071 of record SKGG01000025.1, read on the forward strand.
TTCCTACTGAAAAGGAAATCTTCACCATTTTACGTTCGGTTCACGTCAACAAAACATCCCGTGAACAATTCGAAAGACGTACGCACAAACGTCTCATCGATATCTTAGACCCAACGCCCAAAACCATTGACAGCTTGATG